>NZ_JBMOWY010000012.1:0-83465 GCF_049310345.1 Stenotrophomonas sp. GZD-301
CCATACATTTGCATCTGCGTGCGCCCCCTAAAATCCTCTCTACCTCCCGCCCCCCCCCCCCCCCCCCCCCCCCGGGGCGGTGACATCGCCGCGCCGGCGCGCCTGGCGGGCTACGAGCGGGGTCATCGGCTGGCCTCGCGGCCGCTGTATGAGGCCACCAATGCCATCGCCACGCTGTACACCGACGACCGCCTGCCGGCCCGCGCGCTGCGCAGTGCCGGCCTGCGCCTGGCCCAGGGCGTGGCCCCGTTCCGGCAGTTGATCGCCGCCCAGCTGACACGCGCCTCCTGACGGCGGGCGCGTCGCTGTGGCGGCCGCCGCTCAGGGTGCGTCGCTGTCGGCGATGATGTGAATGGTGGTATCGCCGAACTGCACCTGCTGGCCTGCGCGGATCTTGCAGGCCTTGCGCAGTTCGACTTCCCCGTCGACGAGGACCTGGCCGTCGCCGATGACGGTTTTGGCCTCGCCACCGCTGGTCACCAGGTCGGCCAGCTTGAGCAGCTGCTTGAGCTCGACGTAGTCGCGGTCCAGTTCGAATTCGAGGGTCTGCATGAAGCGGGTATCCTGGGAAGGGGCACGGACGGTCGACCGGGCCGGGAGAGGGCGCGTATTGTGCGCCAGCCCGGGGCCGGAACGGCATTCAGGCGGAAATCTGTACGCGTGGTTCAGGAACGATGCGGTATCATCGCGCCCTGAGCGAGTGAATTCTCCTCCGACCGAGCAGCGCCAGGGCACGCGATAAGAAAGGGCGCCCAAAGCGCGGACCATCCCCTTTTTTTATCGCATTGCCCGAAAAATGGCAGTGCCTTCGGAGTTTCCCATGTCCCAAGAATCCCCCGCGCCGCTGCTGTTCGCAGACCTCGGCCTGTCCGACGCTGTGATGAAGGCCGTCGCCGCCGTTGGCTATGAAACGCCGTCGCCGATCCAGGCCGCCACCATTCCGGCCATGCTGGAAGGCCGCGACGTCCTCGGCCAGGCCCAGACCGGTACCGGCAAGACCGCCGCCTTCGCGCTGCCGGTGCTGTCCAACCTCGACTTCAACCAGGCCAAGCCGCAGGTGCTGGTGCTGGCGCCCACCCGCGAACTGGCCATCCAGGTCGCCGAGGCGTTCCAGACCTATTCCTCGGGCATCCCCGGCTTCCGCGTGCTGCCGGTGTACGGCGGCCAGCCCTACGGCCAGCAGCTGCAGGCGCTGCGCCGTGGCGTGCACGTCATCGTGGGCACCCCGGGCCGCGTCATCGACCATCTCGACCGCGGCACCCTGGACCTGTCCGAGCTGAAGACCCTGGTGCTGGACGAAGCCGACGAAATGCTGCGCATGGGCTTCATCGACGACGTCGAAGCCGTGCTGAAGAAGCTGCCGGAGACCCGTCAGGTCGCCCTGTTCTCGGCCACCATGCCGCAGCAGATCCGCCGCATCGCCCAGACCTACCTGAAGAACCCGGCCGAAGTCACCATCGTCAGCAAGACGACGACCTCGGCCAACATCCGCCAGCGTTACTGGTGGGTGAGCGGCATGCACAAGCTGGACGCGCTGACCCGCATCCTGGAAGTGGAACCCTTCGACGCGATGATCATCTTCTCGCGTACCAAGGCGGCGACCGAAGAGCTGGCTGAAAAGCTGCAGGCACGTGGCCTGGCCGCGGCCGCCATCAACGGCGACATGCAGCAGGCCCAGCGCGAGCGCACCATCGGCATGCTGAAGGAAGGCAAGCTGGACATCCTGGTCGCCACCGACGTGGCCGCGCGTGGTCTGGACGTGGAACGCATCAGCCACGTGCTGAACTACGACATCCCGTACGACACCGAAAGCTACGTGCACCGCATCGGCCGTACCGGTCGTGCCGGCCGCACCGGCGACGCGATCCTGTTCGCCACCCCGCGCGAGAAGGGCATGCTGCGTGCGATCGAGCGCGCCACGCGCCAGCCGATCGAAGAAATGCAGCTGCCGTCCGTGGATGCGGTCAACGACACCCGTATCGCCAAGTTCATGAGCCGCATCAGCGACGTGCTGGATGCCGGCGGCAACGATTTCTATCGCGATCTGCTGCAGCGCGTGGAAAACGAGAAGAACGTGCCGGCGATCGACATCGCCGCTGCGCTGGCCAAGCTGCTGCAGGGCGATGCCCCGTTCCTGCTGACCCCGCCGGTGCGTGGCGCGCGTGAAGAGCGTGCCCCGCATCAGCGCAACGAGCGTGGCAATGACCGTGGCGAACGCCCGGCACGCTTCGAGCCGCGTTTCGAGCGTGGCCCGCGCCGTGAAGACGACCGTGGTCCGCGTCCGCCGCGTGCCGAAGGCGACTTCGGCGGCAACGACGGTGGCTTCGAGCGCGCCCCGCGCCGTGAGATCGCCCCGCGCGGTGCACCGGAGCAGGGCATGGAAACCTTCCGCATCGAAGTGGGCCATGTGCATGGCGTCAAGCCGGGCAACATCGTTGGCGCGATCGCCAACGAAGCCGGCCTGGAAAGCCGCTTCATCGGCCGCATCGACATCCATGACGACTTCTCGGTGCTGGACCTGCCGGCCGAGATGCCGAGCGACCTGCTCACCCACCTGAAGAAGGTGTGGGTGTCCGGCCAGCAGCTTCAGATGCGCAAGGTGGAGCCGGGTGAAGACCTGACCCCGTCGCCGCGCGCGCCGTTCAAGCCGAAGTTCGGCCGCGGCGGCAAGCCGGGCGGCCCGGGTGGCCCGGGCGGTCACCGTGGTCCGGGTGGTCCGGGCGGCAACGACCGTCCGCCGCGCCGGGACGGCTTCAAGCCGCGCGGTCCGCGCAACTTCTGATCGCCCCTGGCGGTCCCTGCAACGCCAGCCTCCGGGCTGGCGTTGTCGTTTCCGGGGGGAGGAGGGAGGGGGGGGCAGGTTTCGCGCCATCTCAACATCCTTGGCCCTAGCCTCGGCGATGGACCACGCAACGGAATCGGAACCCACACAACGACAGCGTCCAGGGGAATCGGCGATGCTTGGAAGTGGCAGGGCGGTTGGCGCCAGGGAAATACCGTATCCAACGCGGGGCCTGATCCTGCGTTTCGCGTTGCTGACCGGCATGGCCATCGGTCTGGTCGGCATTTCGGCCCTTATCCAGGAACTTCAGGCCGCCTCGACGGCGTGGATCGTCGGGCAGAGCCACTGGTCGCGGGCGCAGCAGCACGCCACCCTGGCTCTGTCGCGTTACCTGGCCACCGCCGATCCGGGCGACCTGGCCGACGCGCGCACGGCGCTGGCGGTCCCGCTGGGCGACCTGCAGGCGCGGCATGCGCTGGAGGCGCCGGACGCCGACCTGGCGCTGGCGCGTCGGGGCTTCCTGGCCGGCGACAATGCGCCCGGTGACGTCAACCGGCTCATTGTCTCGTTCCGCTATCTCGGGCACCTGGGCTATTTCCGCGATGCGGTCCGGCTGTGGCGCACAACCGATGCCGACCTGCTGCAGCTGCAGGCACTGGCCGACCAGGCGCAGGCCCTGCATGGCCGGGACGGCATGACGCCGGCGCTGCACGACGCGTTGCAGGCCCGGTTGCAGACATTGGATGTCAGCCTGCGCACCAAGGCCCAGGCGTTCTCGGCCTCGCTGCTGCGCACCTCGGGCATTGTGCGCATGACCACCCTGGTGGTGGGTGGGTTGTCGGTGCTGATGATCACGCTGGTGGCGGTGATGCTGGCGCGGCGCGTGCGCAACGATCTGATCGAACAGGAAAGCCGCTTCCGCGCGGCGTTCTACCAGGCCACTGTCGGCATGCTCAAGCTGGACATGGCCGGGCGCGTGATCGAGGCCAACCAGGCGATGGCCGATATCCTTGAGTACCGCCGCGATGCCCTGCTGCACCTGTCGCTGCAGGAGCTGCTGGTGGAGGGGGAAATGGTCGTCGACGGCACCGGCGCGATCGACTGGATGCGCCAGCTGCGCCCGGCCGAACTGCGTTTCCGGCGCGCCGATGGCGGCCTGCTGTGGGGGCGCTGGAGCGGCACGGTGGTGCATACCAAGGGGCGTGAGCCAGCCGCGTTCGCCATCGTCGAGGATGTGTCGCAGAACCATGCGCTGGCGCGTGAGGTGGAGCACCACGCCAGCCACGATCCGCTGACCGGGCTGGTCAACCGGCGCGAGATCGAACGCCTGATCGAGCTGGCGCTGCTGGACGTACGCGATCGCGGCGGCGTACATGCGCTGTGTTATCTGGACCTGGACTACTTCAAGCTGGTCAACGATGGACTCGGCCATGCCGCCGGCGACCAGCTGCTGCGCAATTTTGCCGACTATCTGGTGGGCGCGGTCCGCGAAGGCGACTGGGTCGGGCGGCTGGGCGGCGACGAGTTCGCGGTGTTCCTCGCCGATGCCAACCAGGAGGAAGCCAAGCGCGTGCTGCAGCGGGTGACCCGCACCCTGGGCCAGGTCAGTTTCCAGCACGGCGAAGGGTCGCCGAAGGTGAGCTGCAGCATCGGCGTGGTCGAAATCACCGCTGAAGCGCAGGACGTCAACTGGTTGATGAGCGCGGCCGACAGCGCCTGCTACGCGGCCAAGGAGGCAGGCCGCAACCGGGTGCACTGCTTCAACGAAAGCCGCATGGCGCTGGACGAGCGCAGGCTCGAGGCCGAGCGGTTGTCCAGCGTTGCCAGCGCGATCGCCGAGAACCGCATGCTGCTGTACGCCCAGCGCATCGAACGGGTCGGCGATCCGGGCTTCCTGCATTACGAGGTTCTGGTGCGCATGCGCACCCCGGAAGGCGCGCTGCAGGGCCCGGGCGAATTCATGGGCGCGGTCGAGCGCTACGGCATGGCGATGGCGCTGGACCGGCACGTGCTCGGGCTGTTGTTCCGTCACCTGCAGGTGTGCCCCACGCATGTGAAGCTGCTGGGCCTGTGCAACGTCAACGTGTCGGCACAATCCATCGCCGAGCCGACGTTCCTGGCGTTCGTGACCGACCTGCTGGAGCGCAATCGCGGCCTGGCCACCAAGCTGTGCTTCGAGATCACCGAGACCGCCGCGGTCAGCAACCTGGCGCAGGCGCGGATCTTCATCGACGCGGTCAAGGCGCGCGGCTGCCGGATGGCGCTGGACGATTTCGGCTCGGGGCTGTCCTCGTTCGGCTACCTGCGGCAGTTGCCCGCGGACATGCTGAAGATCGACGGCATGTTCGTGCGCGACATGGAGTCCGATCCGATCAACCGCGCCGCCGTGCGCGCCATCACCGAAGTGGGCCGCGAACTGCACATGACCGTGGTGGCCGAATGGGTGGAATCGGCCGACGTGGCCCGTCAACTGGCCGAGCTGGGGGTGCAGGGCCTGCAGGGCTACGCGATCGAGCGGCCGATCCCGCTGGAGCGGATGACCCAGCAGGGCCTGTGGGCGATCCACCCGGGCGCGGCGTCCGATGGGGCGCATGGGCCGGCGTGAAGACCCCGCCGGGGCCGGCAGCCGCGGCCCCGGCCCCGGGTCATCACCGCCGCGGCGGCGGTTCTTGCGATAATCCGCGCCAGGGGCGATGCACGGTGTGTGCGTTGGCGTGAAGCACGGGCAGGACGTTGTTGTGACAGGCAGGCACGGCTGGTGCGGGAAACAGGCAGTAGCGATGCTGCTGCTGGTGGTACTGATGCTGTGCGCCTGGCCCGGGCGGGCCGATGTGCCGCGTGCCGGCGTGGACTACCTCCTGCTGGGCCAGGCCACCTCCGAGCCGACCCCGCAGCGTGCGTGCGCGCCGGGGGTGCTGGCACGCCACCAGGACGTGCTCTCGATTGCCGCGCCTGCGCAGGGCTGGTCCGGTGAGCCGCAGGCGGTGGACGTGTTCGGCGTGCTGTCCGGTGAGGTGCGCATCAGCCACGGCCAGCGCCAGGTCTGCGGCAGCATGCATGACGCCCGCACCCGCGATTCGCGCTTCCGTGCCGGCGTGGGCATGGTGGTGGTGCCCAAGGCCGGCGACCGCGAGCCGATCGTCGTGTCCTGGACCCGGCCCCTGAAGGAGCGCTGGGTGCCGACCCTGCAGCTGGGTGCGCCCAGCCCGGTGCAGCAGAACGACACCGCGCGCCTGCTGGTCCGCGCGGCCTGCATTGCCGTGGCGATCGCGCTGGCACTGTCGGCGCTGATGGGGTTTGCCACCACGCGCGACCGCCTGTTTCTGCTCTACGTGGTGGTCTGCCTGGTGTTCGTGCTGTGGCAGGCGGTGCTCGGCGGGCTGAG
Source organism: Stenotrophomonas sp. GZD-301 (assembly GCF_049310345.1). Taxonomy (NCBI): domain Bacteria; kingdom Pseudomonadati; phylum Pseudomonadota; class Gammaproteobacteria; order Lysobacterales; family Lysobacteraceae; genus Stenotrophomonas; species Stenotrophomonas sp. GZD-301. The sequence continues at coordinate 6,168 of NZ_JBMOWY010000012.1, forward strand.
CGGCTATCCCGAGCCGTGGCTGCCGGTGCATGACCGCGCCTCCTGGTGGCTGGTGGGGTTGACCGCCTTCTCCGAGGCGCTGCTGCTGCCGATCCTGTGGCGCCTCAATGGCGGCGACCGGCGCTGGCCGCGGTCGCGCGCGTGGCAGCAGGGAGTGTTGTGGGGCCTGGTGGCGGCCGGCTGCAGCGTGCCCTGGCTGGGCCTGCCTGCCTTGGGAACGCTGGCGCACACCCTGGAGATGCTGTACGTGCTCGGCTGCGGGGTGTGCCTGGGCGTGGGCATCTGGGCACTGTGGCGCGGCGATACGCAGGCGCTGGCCGGGTTGGGCGCGCTGCTGCCGTGGTGGATCCTGATCGTGGCCGAAGCGGTCGGCGCGACGTGGCTGATCGCCTACCGGATCGAAGCGCTGCAGGTGGCCACCACCTGGTTCCTGATGATGGCCGCGTTCGCGCTCAATCTGCGCCTGGGCCGGCTGCGCCAGCAGCGCGATGAGATGCGCCAGCTGGCCGACACCGATATGCTGACCGGCCTGCCCAACCGCCGTGCCGGGCTGCGCCTGCTCGCGGCGTATCTGGAGCAGGCGCGCGCGCAACCGCAGGCGCTGGCGATCGGCTTCCTGGACATCGACCTGTTCAAGGACATCAACGACCAGCACGGGCATGAAGTGGGCGACCAGGTCCTGGTGGCCGTGGCGCGCGCGTTGCGGGCCTCGGTACGCAACCAGGCCGACGTGATCCGGATGGGCGGCGAGGAGTTCCTGGTGCTGCTGCCGGGCGCCGGCCGCACCGCCGCCGCCGCGCGGCTGGAGGACCTGCGGCAGAAGGTGGCCGCGCTGACCCCGGGGCTCGGCGTGCCGGGCCTGAACGTGTCGGCCAGCATCGGCCTGGCGGTGCTGCGCGCCGACAGCGACGACCTGGCCGGCCTGCTGCGTCGTGCCGACCACGCCATGTACTGCGCCAAGCGGGCCGGTCGCAACCAGGTCTTCGATGCCGAGGCCCTGGCCGGGCAGCCCGATCCGCAGGTGGCGTGAGCCCGATTGCAGGCAAATCCGCAGCCGGACCCGGCTTTGCCGGATAATGGGCGGATGACCATCCGACTCAACAAGTACATCGCCGACACCGGCTTCTGTTCCCGGCGCGAAGCCGACCGCCTGCTCGGCGAGCGCCGCGTCACCGTCAACGGCATGCCCGCCGGCACCGGCGCGGTGGTCGGGGAGGGCGACCAGGTGCTGGTCGACGGCCAGCCGCTGCGCGCCCGCGAGGCGAAAAAGGCCGGCGGCCGCCGCCACGTCTATATCGTCCTGAACAAGCCGGTGGGCATCACCTGCACCACCGAAAGCGCGGTCAAGGGCAACATCGTGGACTTCGTCGGCCACGAGCAGCGCATCTTCCCGATCGGCCGCCTGGACAAGGATTCCGAAGGCCTGATCCTGATGACCAGCAACGGCGACATCGTCAACCAGATCCTGCGCGCCGAAAACAACCACCAGAAGGAATACCTGGTGGCGGTCAACAAGCCGGTCACCGACGAGTTCCTGCGTGGCATGGCCCGTGGCGTGCGCATCCACGACCAGACCACGCTGCCGTGCCGGGCCAGCCGCATCGCCAAGTTCGGTTTCCGCATCGTGCTGCAGCAGGGCCTGAACCGGCAGATCCGCCTGATGGCGGCCGAGTTCGGCTATCGCGTCACCCAGCTGCGCCGCGTGCGCATCGACAACGTCAAGATCGGCGCGCTCAAGCCGGGCCAGTGGCGCAACCTCACCGATGCCGAACTGCGCGGGCTGTTGCCCAAGCAGTTGGATTGGTGAGGGTCCGCTGACACCGGCACCGGCGCGGATTGGCTAGACTGCGACCGACTCGCCGGGAGCCGACACATGATCAAACCGTCCAGACCGGACAATGAGGAACAGCGCCTGCAGGCGCTGTTGCGTTATCAAGTGCTGGATACCCCGGCCGAACGTTCCTTCGACGACCTGGTCACCATCGCCACGGCGCTCTGCGGCACGCGCATGGGCGCGGTCACGCTGGTGGACCGCGACCGCCAGTGGTTCAAGGCGCGGCAGGCCCTGGACGTGCCGCAGACACCGCGCGACATCTCGTTCTGCGGCCACGCCATCCTGCAGCCGGACCAGGTGATGGTGGTGGAGGATGCCCGCGAAGATCCGCGTTTCTTCGACAACCCGGTGGTGGTCGACGACCCGCACATCCGCTTCTATGCCGGCGCGCCGCTGCTCAGCTTCGAAGGGCTGCCGCTGGGCACGCTGTGCGTGTTCGATGCCGCGCCGGGCCGGTTGTCGCCCGAGCGCATGCAGGCGTTGACCGCCTTGTCGCGGCAGGTCTCGCTGGTCATGGAACTGCGCCGATACGCCCACGAAATCCAGCAGCACATGAGCGAACGTGCGTGGTACGAGCAACGTCTGTCCGAGTACAACGCGCTGCTGGAACGGCAGAACGCCGACCTCGCCGAACAGAGCCGGACCGATGCGCTGACCGGCTTGCCCAACCGCCGGGCGATGGGCGCGTTCCTGGACGCGTCGCTGCACGATGCCGACGGCGCGCCGCGCGCGGTGTCGGTGGCCCTGCTCGATATCGATCACTTCAAGAACGTCAACGACCTGTACGGCCACGCCAGCGGCGACCATGTCCTGGCCGAACTTGGCCGGTTGCTGCGTGCCACCTTCGCCGGCAGCGGCATGGCGGCGCGCCACGGCGGTGAGGAGTTCGTGGTGGTGATGCCGGATACGCCGCTGGGCGTGGCCGAGATGCAGTGCGAATTCCTGCGCATGGCGGCGGCCGACCTGCCGCTGGGCATACCGCTGACGGTGAGCATCGGCGTTGCCGCCCACCGCCAGGGCGACACGGTCGAACAGACGCTGGCGCGTGCCGATGCCGCGCTGTACCGTGCCAAGCGCGAAGGCCGCAATCGCGTCGTGCCTGCCGAATAAGGATGTTCATGAACGTTGTTTCCGTGGTGCCGCTGTTGGCCGTTGCTTTGGCCGCGGCGCTGCCCGCGCATGCCGCCACGCCGGTGTACCGCCAGTTCCAGGACTGGGTCGTGGCCTGCGACAACGTCGCGCGCTGCGTGGCCTCCGGTGCTGCCGAAGGCGTCGATGGACGCATCACCGTGCAGCGCGCTGCGGGCCCGCAGGGCGCCATCGAGGTGAGCGTGGTGCTGCCCACGCGTGGCGGCAGTGCGCCGCTGCTGCTCGACGGCAAACCCGTGGCGCTGGCCGCGCCGGGCTGGACGCGCGCGCCCGATGGCGCCGAGCGGGTGCTGCGACAGACCCGCAGTCTGGCCGCTGCGCAGGGGTTCATCGATGCGGTGCGCAACGGCAGCGCGCTGCGCTTCGGTACCGGCGAGCGCGACGCGATACCGCTGGGTGGGCTCAGCGCGGCGCTGCTGCTGGTCGATGAAACCCAGGGCCGCCTCGGCGGCGGCACCGCGCTGCTGCGACGGGGCGATGCAGCGGCCAGCAAGGTGCCGGCCGCGGCGCCGTTGCCGCGGGTGACGCTGGCGCCGCCGCCGCGCCGCGCCCTCGACGCGGCCACCCAGGCACGGCTGATCGCCCAGGTGCGGCGCAGCCAGTCGGCCGTGATCCAGCGCGAAGACTGCAGCCAGCATGGCGGTGACGATGCCTTCGATGAGGCCGCGGCGCTGGACGATACCCAGGCGCTGGTGCTGATCGAGTGCCTGCGCGGCGCGTACCAGAGCTCCAGCCTGGTGTTCCGCGTGCCGGTGGCCGACGCGTCGCGCGCCACCCGCGTGACGCCGACCCTGCCGTTCGCGCTGCCTGGCGTGCGCACGCGCCTGGACATGCTGACCTCGGCCGCGTTCGAGGATGGCGTGCTCACCCATTCCGGGCGTGGTCGCGGCATCGGCGACTGCGGCAGTGGCGCGCGCTGGGGCTGGACCGGCACCACCTTTGCACTGCTCGCCTACGAGCACATGGGGGCCTGCCGTGGCGATGATGCGGCCGAATGGCCCGCGCTGTGGCGTACCGCCAACGCCCCCTGACGGCATCGGCACGGTCGCAGGCACTGCGACCGTGCCCCGCCACAACACAGGCCCCCCCTGTTGTCCCAACACGCATGTTCATAGACATACGCCCTTCCTCCCCCCCCCCCCCCCCCCCCGCCACACTGCGCGCTCTCCCTGTCGTCAGGACGCGCCCATGCTGCAGACCCTTGCCATCTCGCACTACCGCTCGCTGCATGGGCTGGTGGTGCCGATGCAGCGCCTGAACCTGGTGACCGGCGACAACGGCAGCGGCAAGTCCAGCCTGTACCGCGCGCTGCGCCTGCTGGCCGAAACCGCGCAGGGCGGGGTGGCCGCCGCGCTGGCCCGCGAAGGGGGGCTCGGCTCGGCACTGTGGGCCGGCCCGGAAGAGATCGACCGCCGCATGCGGGCCGGCGAGGTGCCGGTGCAGGGCACCGCGCGCCGCCATCCGGTGTCGCTGAAGCTGGGCTTCGCGGCCGAGGCGTTCGGCTATGCGATCGACCTCGGCCTGCCGGTGCCGGGCATGTCGATGTTCGACCGGGAACCCCAGATCAAGACCGAGTGCATCTGGGCGGGCCCGTTCGCACGCAGTGCCAACCTGCTGGTCGAGCGGCGTGGCCCGCGCGTGCGTCGCCGTGCCGGGCGCGGCTGGGACATGCTGGAGGAACCGCTGTCGGCGTTCGACAGTCTGTTCACCCAACTGGCCGATCCGCAGCGCATGCCCGAGGTGATGCAGCTGCGCGACTACATCCGATGCTGGCGCTTCCACGACCATTTCCGCACCGACATGGCCGCGCCGGCGCGGCAGCCGTGCCTGGCGATCCGCACGCCGGTGCTGGCCAACGATGGCCATGATCTCGCGGCCGCCTGGCAGACCATCGTGGAAATCGGCGATGTCGACGGGCTGACCGGTGCGGTGGACGATGCCTTCCCGGGCGCGCAGGTGGCTATCGACGCCTACGACGGCCGCCTGTCGCTGACGTTCCAGCAGCCCGGCCTGCTGCGGCCGTTGGCGGCCACCGAATTGTCCGACGGCACGCTGCGCTACCTGCTGCTGATCGCCGCGCTGTACACCCCGCGCCCGCCGCCGCTGCTGGTGCTCAACGAACCGGAAACCAGCCTGCATCCGGACCTGCTGCCGGCGCTGGCGCGGCTGCTCATCGCCGCCAGCGTGCGCAGCCAGGTCTGGGTGGTATCGCACGCGAGCCACCTGATCGCCGCGTTGCAGGAAGCGCCCGCCTGCCATGCAATCCGGCTGCACAAGGAAATGAGCCAGACCCGCGTGCTGGGCCAGGGGCTGCTGGATGCGCCGGCCTGGTACTGGCCCGCGCGTTGATCCCCGGCGTCAGTCGGCGATGTTGCGGGCTTCGGCCGTGCCCAGGATCTCCGGATGCTCGACCGGCTTGCGGCGGTTGAGCAGCGGATGCAGGAACACCGCGCCGACGATGATCGCCACGCCGGCGTAGAACAGGGGGGTGAGCTCGCGCTGTTCACTCAGCAGCACCATCGCCAGCAGGATCGCGTAGACCGGTTCCAGGTTGGTCACCAGCTGCACGGTGTAGGCACTGAGATGGCGCAGCGCCACCAGGGCCAGCGCGAACGGCAGCAGCGTGCACAGGCCGGCCAGGGCCAGCAGCAGCATGCCGTCGTGCAGGTCGGGCACCACCCATAGCGGGCTGGCCAGCGCCGGCAGCAGGAACGGCAGCAGCGGCGCAAGCAGCGTCAGCGTCACCGTGCCCGCGCCCAGCTCCAGCGCGGTGACTGTCAGCGGGTCGGCATGGCTGACCAGCCGCTTGTTGAGCGAACCGAACACCGCCACCAGCAAGGCCGACAGCGCGCCGATCAGTACGCCCAGGCGCATGCCGTGCGGCACGCCGCCGACCACCAGCGCCACCCCCGGCAACACGGCGATGCCGAACGCCAGTTCGCGCAGCTGGAAGGGGCGTTTGGCCACCCACGGTTCGATCACGGCGGTGAACACCGGCGCCAGCGCGATGCAGGTCGCCGCCACCGAGGCGTTGGCCAGCTTCACCGCGCCATAGAAGGTCAACCAATGCAGCGCGACCAGCGCGCCCACGCCGCAGTACCCGGCGAACAGGGCCGGCGAGAGCTGGCGCAGGCCGCGCCAGACCCGCGGCAGCAGCGCGAGCATGGCCACCACCAGCAGCATGCGCCACCACACCAGCGGCAGCGCGGGCAGGGTGATCAGCTTGCCGAGGATGGCAGTGACGCCCCACAGCAGCACACAGAAGTGGATTTGCAGCAGGGCTTTGCGGGTATCGGTCATCGGCATCCGCATATTGTGCGGGAAGCCGGCGGCCATCGCGATCCTGCTGCTGCCTACCGTCGCTGCGTGGCATGCTGCGCCAATGGATACCGACCACGCCTTGCCCCCCGTTCCGGCCCCGACCGTGGCCGCGCGCGCCTGGGCCGCGCTCACCGGCCTGGTGGCGGTGGCCGCGCTGGCCCTGCAGTACGGCCTGCTGCTGCAGACCGTCGGTGCCGCGGCCGGAAATGGCCAGGCCACGCTGCAGCTGCTGGGTTACTTCACCATTCTCAGCAACATCGCGGTGGCGGCGGTGTGCCTGGCACGGCTGCGCGGCAGCCGGAGCGGCCTGGCCGCGCCCGCCCCGAGTGCCGCGGTGGCGCTGTACATCGGCATCACCGGCCTGGTGTACGCACTGGTCCTGCGTCCGCTCTGGCAGCCGCAGGGCTGGCAGTGGTGGGCCGACGTCGGCCTGCACACCGCGGTGCCGCTGCTGTACCTGCTGGGCTGGCTGGCCGGGCCGCATGTCGGTCTGCGCTGGCGCGACCTGGCAGGCGCGCTGGTGTTCCCGACGCTGTACCTGGGCTGGGCCCTGCTGGTGGGCCGCTGGAGCGGCCACTATCCCTATCCGTTCCTGGACCTGGGCGTACTGGGCGGGGCCACGGTCGCGCGCAATGCGGCGGTGGTGGCAGCGGCGTTCATCGTCGTCGGGGCGCTGCTGTGGCGGCTGGATGCCCGCCTGGCACGCCGGGCTCAGGTGGCGCCCACCCGCCGCAGCTGATCGCGCAGCGCCATCGCCGCGCCGGGATTGCGCTGCTTGGCCGCGCCGATGAACAGCACGTACACCTCGCGCGCGGCGGCAAGCGGTGCCTCGGCAACCACATGCGGCAGGTCGGGGTTGTCCTCGCCGCGTGCCCAGCGCATCGCGCGCAGGCACCACTGTTCCAGCGCACGTTCGGGGTAGCCGGCGCGCAGGTTGCCGCGGGCGTGCATCAGCCGCGCGTAGATGAAATCGGCGGTGGGGTCGGCGAAGCTCGGGTAGTCGGCCGAGCCGCTGTACACCAGCGCGGCACCCTGCGCGCGGGCGGTGGCGATCAGGTCCGGCGTCCATGCTGCCGGGTTGCGCACCTCCAGCGCATGCTGCAGGCGAACGCCGCCGGCCTCGCGCGGCAGGCGCTGCAGGAAGGCGTCGAACGCCTCCGCATCGGCCGGGTGGCTGTCGCCGAACTGCCAGACCAGCGGGCCGAGCCGGTCGCCCAACGTGGCGATGCCCTCCACGAACGCGTCCACGCGCGGGCCGACCGTGGTCAGGTCGTGGGTCTGGGTGATGGTGCGCGGCGCCTTGGCCGAGAAGCGGAAACCGGCCGGGGTCTGGTCGCGCCACTGGGCGTACACCGCCGGTTTCTGCGCACGGTAGAAGGTGCTGTTGATTTCGATGCAGCCGAGCGCGCGGCTGGCGTGCGCCAGCTCATCGCGCTGGGGCAGCCCGGGCGGATAGAACATGCCGCCGCGCCAGGCCGGAAACACCCAACCGCCGATGCCGGTACGGATACGGCCGGGCGCTGCGCTCATGCGCCGCCTGCGTGGGCCTGCCACGGATCGTAGCTGCCGAACCACCACAGGTAGCCTTCGGGATCGCGGCAGGCGTAGCCGCGCCCGCCGTAGTCCTGGTCGGCGATGTCGATCACCACCTCCGCACCGGCCGCGACCGCGCGTGCGTAATGGGCATCGGGATAGGCCACGATCACGCAGGCGCTCTGGGTCTGGCGGCCGCCGACCTCGTCGGGCTGCACGCTGTGGCGGCCCCACGCGCTGCCGTTGTCCACCGAACCCAGCATGATCATGCCGTGGCCGTAGACCAGCTGGGCGTGGTGGACGGTGTCGCCATCGGCATACACCGCCTGCGGTTCGAAGCCGAACGCGCGCTGCAGCCAGGCGATCGCCGCCCGGGCGTCGCGGTAGCGCAGGCAGGGGATGATGGTGGCGACGGTGTTGGCTGGCGCGGTCATGCGGGCTCTCCGGGGCGGGCCGCCTTTCGGCACAGGCGAGCGTGAAGGGGCAGGCGTTACCATCGTGCGAAACCGGCGGCGAGCATCCCGGCGATCTCAACGCCCCCGCGACACGCAACTGGAGACACTGATTGAACACATCCTGGATCGGAGGCGTCGTGCTGCTGGCGTGCGCACCCCTGGCGTCGGCGGCCGTGCCGGCCGAACTGCAGCGGCTGGACGCGACGGTCGAGCGCGTCCGCAGCGAATTTGACGTGCCCGGCATCGCGGTGGCGGTGGTCAAGGACGGCCAGGTCGTCCTCGAACGTGGCTACGGCGTGCGCGAACTGGGCAAGCCGGCACCGGTGCAGGCCGATACGCTGTTCGCGATCGCATCCAACACCAAGGCCTTCACCGCCACCTCGCTGAACCTGCTGGCCGAACAGGGCAAGCTGAAGATGGACGACCGGGTGATCGACCACCTGCCGGGCTTCCGCATGTCCGACCCGTACGTGACCGGCGAAATGCGCATCCGCGATCTGCTTTCGCACCGCAGCGGGCTGAGCCTGGGCGCCGGGGACCTGCTGTTCTGGCCGACCACCACCTACACCAACCAGGAGGTGGTGCAGCGCCTGGCCAAGGTGCCGCTGAAGGCCGGTTTCCGTGACCGCTACGCCTACGACAACATCCTCTACGCCGTGGCCCAGCAGGTGATCGAACAGGTGTCCGGGCAGTCCTATGCGGACTTCCTGCAGCAGCACATCTTCACGCCGGTCGGCATGGCCGGTACGCGCTACAACGCCGATCACCTGCAGCCGGGCGACAACGCGGCCGTGGGGCATGCCAAATATGATTTCACCGCCCTGCGCACGGTGGCGCCGCTGACCTGGTCCAACAACGCCGGCGCCGGCGGCATCTACTCCAGCGTGCATGACATGGCGCGCTGGATGAACGTGCAGCTGGCCCACGGCACGCTGGAGAACGGCACCGCGCTGTTCAGCGCCAAGACCCAGAAGGCGATGTGGCAGATGATCACGCCGCAGACGGTGCCCGAGCCGAGCGTGCCGCAGCTGGCGGCGGCCCGGCCGAATTTCGCCGGGTACGGCGAAGGCTGGAGCCTGAGCGATTACCGGGGCCAGAAGCTGGTATGGCACACCGGCGGCTGGCCGGGCATGGTGTCGCGCGTGACCCTGTTGCCCGAACAGAACCTGGGCATCGTGGTGCTGACCAACCAGGAAGTCGGGGCGGCCTTCAACGCGATCACGATGGACGTGCTGGACGCCTATCTGGCGGCACCGCAGACCGACTGGGTCGGTGCCTATGCCGCGGCGGTCGCCAAGGCCCAGGACAAGGCCGACGAGGGCTGGGCCCGGCACCAGGCCGCGCGTGATGCGAAGGCCCGCCCGTCGCTGCCGCTGTCCGGCTACGCCGGTGGCTACCGTGATCCGTGGTACGGCGATGTGTTCGTGGAGCAGAAGGCCGGCACGCTGCGCCTGCGTTTCGGCAAAACCGCGCAGCTGGTCGGCACGATGGAGCCGTGGCAGCACGATACCTTCCTGGTGCGTTGGGACGACCGTTCGCTGAATGCCGATGCGTTCGTCACCTTCAGCCTGGACCCGGACGGCAAGGTCCGCGAGGCGCGCATGCAGGCGGTGTCGTCGTTGACCGACTTCAGTTTCGATTTCCAGGACCTGCTGCTGACGCCGATCGCCACCGACGCCAAGGGCTGAACCGCGCGCCCCGCGTGTGGCGCGGGTGAAAACAAACGGCAGGCCGCGGTGGGATAATCGCGGCCTGCTTCTTTTTGTGGGAAATGGAATGTTCCGCTGGTTCGAGTCGCTGATTCCGGTATTCCCGCCGATCGATGGCCGCATGCCGCCGCGCAAGGTGCTGCCGTTCTACGTTCACTACCTGCGCCCGGTGTGGCCGGTGCTGCTGGCCACGCTGATCGCGGGGCTGCTGCTGGCGCTGGTGGAAGTGGCCATGTTCGACTTCCTCGGCCGCATCGTGGACATGGTGGGCGAGCAGCCCGATCCCGGCTTCTTCGCCGCGCACGCCGACACGCTGCTGTGGATGGCCGGCATCACGCTGATCGCGCGCCCGATCCTGGTCGGCCTGCACAACCTGCTGGTCAACCAGGCGATCGTGCCGGGGCTGAGCAACCGCTCGCGCTGGCTGATGCACAACTACGTGGTGCGGCAGAGCCTGAGCTTCTTCCAGAACGATTTCGCCGGCAGCATGGCCAACCGGGTGATGCAGACCGGCACGTCGCTGCGCGAATCGGCGGTGCAGATGGTCGATTCGCTCTGGTACATCGTGGTCTACACCGGGACGGCGCTGTACCTGTTCGCGCAGGCCGACTGGCGGCTGATGATTCCGCTGGTGCTGTGGCTGGCCGCCTACGTGGCAATCATGTGGTACTTCGTGCCGCGCGCGAAGGAGCGTGCCTGGATCGCCTCCGAAGCGCGCTCCAAGGCGATGGGCCGCATCGTCGATGGCTACACCAACATCCCCACGCTCAAGCTGTTCGCCCACGGCGGCCGCGAGCAGGCGTACGTGGCCGAGGCGATCGACGAGCTGGCGGTCAAGCACCGCCGCCAGACCCGGATCACCACGTCGATGGACCTGACCATCGCCATCGTCAACGGGTTCCTGATCGCGGGCACCTGCGGGCTGGCCTTGTGGCTGTGGAACGGCGGGCACATCACGGTGGGCGCGATCACGCTGGCGACGGGCCTGGTGATCCGCATCCACAACATGTCCGGCTGGATCATGTGGACCATCAACGGCATCTTCGAGGACATCGGTACGGTGCAGGATGGCATCACCACCATCGCCCAGCCGTTGACCGTGCAGGACCGCCCCGACGCGGTCGCGCTGGAGGTCCGCGAAGGCGGGGTGCATTTCGATGACATCCATTTCCACTACGGCAAGACCGACGGCGTGATCGCCGGCCTCGACCTGGTGGTGGCGCCGGGCGAGAAGATCGGCCTGGTGGGTCCGTCCGGCGCGGGCAAGTCGACGCTGGTCAATGTGCTGCTGCGGCTGTACGACCTGGAAAGCGGGCACATCCGGATCGACGGCCAGGATATTGCCGGGGTCACCCAGGAGAGCCTGCGCCGGCAGATCGGCGTGGTCACCCAGGACACCTCGCTGCTGCACCGCTCGATCCGTGACAACCTGCTGTACGGACGACCGGACGCCACGGAGGAGCAGTTGCGCGCGGCGGTATCCAAGGCGCGCGCGGCCAGCTTCATCGAGACGCTGCGTGACGGCGAGGGCCGTTCCGGTTACGACGCCCACGTGGGCGAGCGCGGGGTCAAGCTGTCCGGTGGCCAGCGCCAGCGCATCGCGATTGCGCGGGTGCTGCTCAAGGACGCGCCGATCCTGGTACTGGACGAGGCGACCTCCGCGCTGGATTCGGAAGTGGAAGCAGCCATCCAGGACAATCTGGACGAACTGATGGCCGGCAAGACGGTGATCGCGATCGCCCACCGGCTGTCCACCATCGCGCGCATGGACCGGCTGGTGGTGATGGACCAGGGCCGGATCGTGGAGACCGGCACGCACGCCGAACTGGTCGCCGCCGGTGGCCTGTACGCACGGCTGTGGGCCCGCCAGACCGGCGGGTTCGTGGCGGCTGATGCTGGGTAAGGCAACGGCAACGGCAACGGCAAATGCAGCGTTTCTGTTCCTGCGTGTGGGACGGTGGACGGGCAGCCCTCTACGGGACACGCCGTAAATACATCCATGTAGGCTTGTCAAAAACATCCATGTTTTTGACAGTCCCTACGAGGGCTGCCCGTCGACGGTCCCCGACAGTTGGACACGCGCGGAGGGAAAGAGCAGCGACGCCTGGCGTCGCTGCCATACCATCCGCTTCACGTGCTGCATGAGGGGGAGCGGGGCTGCGCGCCGCCCTCCCCGCACGGAACATCGGAAACGCTGCTTTACGCGCGAAAATGCAAACGGCCCGGCAAACACCGGGCCGTTTGCCATGCGTGCCGACCAACGGTCGGCCCCCCACAGATCAGTTGCCGATCGGATATCAGCCAGCCACTGACAGTGGACCGGTGAGTCACCGACAGGGAAACAGCGTCGGCAGTCGTTGCCGTCATTGCACGCCGCACACATGAAACCCACCGGAGGAGGGGCGTCAGCCCTATCCGGGACCGTAGAAAACAGGGATGTTTTCTACGAGCCCCCAGGGATGGGTTCACGGCGTGTCCCGGATAGGGCTGATGGCCCTCCTCACGCGGAACAAGCGAGACGCTGCTCTGCTTCACAGGCGAGCAAATACAAACGGCCCGGTAAACACCGGGCCGTTTGCCGTGCGTGCCGACCAACGGTCGGCACCCACAGATCATCACAGATCAGGTTGCCGACCGGTTACTCGATCGGCTGATCCAGCATCAGCTGGCGCGCGAAGCGCACCGGCGGGGCGCCGTAGGACAGCATCTGGTCGTGGTAGGCCTTCAGATTGAACTTGGCACCCTGCTTTTCCTGCACCGCCTTGCGGGTGTCGAAGTGTTCCTGCGCACCCACGAAGTAGGTCGGCAGCTGCGCCGAGGTGAGCTGTGCGCGCACCCACTTGCCCGAGGCTTCGCTTTCCTGCTGGAACGCATCGTGGGTCATCAGCTGCATCGCCTGCTCACGCGACCAGTTGTCCACGTGCACGCCCTGATCGAGGATCGCGTTGGAGATCGTGCGCAGGTAGAACTTCAGCTGCACCAGGTGGAACAGCGGGTCGTTGTCCAGATAGCCCTGCTCCTGCATCATCCGCTCGGTGTAGACCGCCCAGCCTTCGGCGAACAGGCCCGAACGCAGCACCGCGCGCAGGGTCGAGGGGAACTTGCCCGAGTGCCAGCCTTCCAGGTAATGGCCCGGCGTGCCTTCGTGGATGCTCAGCAGGTGGATCATGCGGCTGTTGTACTCGCGCAGGAACGAGTCCACCTGCTTGTCGGTCCAGTCGTCCGGAATCGGCGAGACCGCGTAGAACGTCTTCAGGTTCTTGTCCAGCGGGCCCGGCGAATCGCAGTAGGCCACCGCCACGCCGCGCTGGAACTCCGGCATCAGGATGATGTCCACCGGCGAGTCGGGCAGCGTCATCAGATCGTGCTTGCGCACGAACTCGGTGGACTGCGCCAGCGCGGCCTTGGCATCGTCCACCACCTTGTCGCGGGCCGGCTTGTCGGCGTACGCCAGTTCCAGCGCTGCCTCGATGGCCGCCTGCTGCTGCGCGTCGGTCGGGTTGGCCGGCAGGGCCGGCGCGCCGGGCGTGTCCTTCAGCACGGTCTGCGCGATGCCGTACATGTCCTGGCGGACGCGCTTGAGTTCGGCACGCGCGCGCTCACCGATCTCCGCGCGCGACAGCGACGAATTCAGCGCGAACTTCAGCTTCTGGTCGTACAGATCCGCGCCGATGCGGAAGTCGCCCTTGGCGTTGGGCACCAGCGTCTTGTCCAGCCAGGTCTGCTGCTCGTCGACCGCCTTCTTCAGCCCGTCGATGGCGGCCTGCAGGCGCTTCTGGTCCTCGGCCGACAGCTCGCCCATGTGCGGCACGATGAACGAATCGACGATGCTGAGGATGCCGCGGTTCTGCTTGGCCACCGTCTCGGCATGGATCTTCGGCACGCGTGCCGGTTCCAGGTTTTCACGCGCCTGGGCGAAGATCGCCGGCAGCTTTTCCATGCGCGCGGTGGCCGCCTTCAACCGTTCCGGCAGCGGCGCGAACTCGCGCGCCATCAGGCTGTAGATCGCGCTGCCGGCCAGGCCGTTGTAGATCTGCGGGTCCCACCTGGACGACTGCAGCACCTCGGCGTTCCAGATGTCCGACTGCAGCTGGTTGCGCAGGATCGCCGCATCCACCTGGTTCTCGCGCGACAGCTTGCTCACGTCGATGCGGTCCAGGTCGGCGACCAGGCCCTTGTAGGCGGTCAGCATCTTCTGCTGGCCGGCCGCGCTCAGATCGTCGATCTCGCTGTCGTAGCGGTGGTCGCCGATCTGGGTGGCGCTGATCGGCGACAGCTGCATCCACGTGTCGAGCGCGCGCTTGGACAGGTCGGCGAAGGCGGTATCGACAGCGGCGTCGCTGGTGCTGGCCGCAGCGGCCGGGGCGTCGGTTGCGGCCGGCGGAGCGTCGGCCTGCTGGCAGCCGCCGAGGGCGGCGACCAGGGCGAGGGCAAGGAGATGCTGGCGCATCGTGGATCCTGTACTGGGGACAATCCCCGAGGATAGGCCCGCCGGGGGGCTTTGTCCCCGTGCCATTGGATTACCATGACGCTTTCCGGTCGGGAGAGGTGCCATGCAATACGAAGGAAGCTGCCATTGCGGGCAGATTGCGTTCGTGGTCGAGGCCGCCGACCCCATCGCCGAGGTACTGGACTGCAACTGCTCGCTGTGCCGCCGCCGGGGAGGGCTGCTGTGGTTCGCCCCCCGCGCTGCGCTCACCCTGCGCACCGACCCGGCGCAGGTGGCCACCTACCAGTTCAACCGACAGCACCTGGAGCACCACCACTGCCGCACCTGCGGCACCGCCCCGTTCAGCGAGGGGGTGGACCCCCGCAGTGGCCAGGCGATGGTGGCGGTGAATGTACGTTGCCTGCCCGGGGTCGACCTCGACGGGCTCACGATCACGCGATTCGATGGAGCAAGCCAGTAATGAAACGGATGACGTGGCACCTTGCCGGTGCCCTCGCAGGGACGCTGTTGCTGACCGCGACCGGGTGCAGCAAGAACGCCGAGATGGCCGCAGACAGCGGCGGTGGCGCCGGCGCGGTGGCGTCGCCTGAAGGGGCCGCGCTGGCCTACGAGCATGACCTGGACATCCGCCTGGATGCCGCGCAGATCGGCCCGCGCGTCAAGCAGATCGCCGACGCGTGCCAGGCTGCCCGCTTCGGCGACTGCGCGGTGCTGCAGGTGGGCCAGCAGGGCGGCGAGTACCCGACCGGCTCGATCCGCGTGCGCATCGCGCCCAAGGGCGTGGAGCCGATCATCGGCCTGGCCGGGCAGGGCGGTGAGGTTTCCTCGCGCAACACCCATGCCGAGGACCTGGCCCAGCAGGTGGCCGATACGGCGCTGACCAAGGCCCGGCTGGAGAAGGAACACGCGCGCCTGCTCGCCTACCAGGACAGCAAAAACATCACCACCGCCGATCTGCTGGTGGTGAGCCAGCGGCTGGCGGAGATCGAAGCCGGCGTCGAACAGGCCAACAAGGACGCCGCGCAGCAGCGCCGCCGGATCGACACCCAACTGGTCACGATGCAGTTCCATACGCCGTCAGGGCAGCGCAGCCGCAGCGAAATTGGCGAGGCGCTGCGCGAGTCCGGTGCGATCCTCACCTCCAGCGTCGCATTCGTCATCCGCGCGATGGCCGCGCTGCTGCCGGTGGCCGTGGTGCTGTGGGTATTCGGGTGGATCGGTCTGAAGCTGTGGCGTCGCCGTCAGCGCCGCCTGCAGGCAACGCACTGAGCGAACCACGACGGTGCCGGCGTCTGCCGGCACCGCGCGCAGATCAGCCTTCGTCGTGCTCGTACTCGACGAACACGTCCAGCTCCAGCGCCAGCTCCTGCACCGCATCGCGCACGCGCTGGGCGGTGTAGGCGTTGCCGACTTCCACTTCCAGTTCGTGGATGCCCGGGCCGATGTCGTCGGACAGACCGGCCGAGCTGGAATCGTCGTCGTCCATGTGTGGCATCAGATCGTCGGTTTCTTCCACATGTTCAATGCCCTCGATGCTCTGCAGCAGGTCGGTGATGGCACGCGCATCGTCTTCGCTGCCGGTGATTCGAAGTCGCAACAGGGCCATGAGTGCGCCTTGGGGGAAAGGGATATCCAGCCTAGCCGCGCAGCGGACAAGAGCGGGTGACGACCGGCCGCGCTAGCGACCGTCGGCAGGCAGGCCCAGCAGTTCGTCCGGCAGCGCCGGCACCGGTGTACGTTCGTCCAGTGCTTCGCGCCGCAGCCAGTCCATGAAGGCCAGTGCGGTCGGGCTGAGCGGGCGGTGTTCGGCATGGACCACGTAGTAGGCATAGCGCGCTTTCAGCGCCGGGCCGGGCAGCCGCACCAGTTCGTAACGCTGCAGGTACGGCTGGGCGATGTGCTTGCGCGCCAGCACCGCGCCGATCCCGTAGACCGCCGCGCGCATCGCATCGGTGCTGTCGCTGAACGTGTGCAGCGCCGGCAGTTCGAGCCCGCGCACGCCGGCGGCACGGAACCAGTCGCGCCAGCCCTGCGGTGACATGTCGCTGATCAACGGCAGGCGGGCGATCTGCGCCGGCTCGCGCAGCGCGGCGACCCCGGCCAGCGCCGGCGACGCGACCGGGCACAGTTCGTCGTCCATCAGATGGTGCGCGCGCAGCCCCGGCCACTGGCCCAGCCCGTAGCGGATGCCCAGTTCCGGCCCGTTCTCATCGAACCGGACCAGTTCGGTACTGGTCTGCAGCTCGATGCGCATGCGCGGGTACTGGAGGGTGAAGCGCGGCAGGCGGGGCACCAGCCAGCAGTACGACAGCGAACGGATGGTGGTGATGCGCAGCGGCACGGTGTCCGCCTGCGGGTGCAGGTTGCCGGCCACTGCATTGAGGTCACTCAGCGCTGCGGCCGCCGCATCGGCCAGTTGCCGGCCTTCCACCGTGAGCCGCACGCCGCGTGCGTGGCGCTGGAACAGCACCGTGCCCAGCAGGTCTTCCAGCTTGCGTACGTGGTGGCTCACCGCACTGGCGGTGAGATGCAGCTCCTGGGCGGCATGGGCGAAATCCTGGTGGCGCGCGGCAACCGCGAACACCCCCAGCGCAGGCAGCAGGGCAGGCCGGAGAATCATGGTTGAGACCCAAATCAGATTTGTGGCTTGCCCGGATACTACGCGCTTGTGGGCCCGTACCGGTAAGCGGATGCTGTGCGCCTGTCCCCCGGAGCCGATCCCATGTTGCCGTCCGTGAACGTCGTCCAGCCACGCATCTGCCTGTGGTCCGGGAGCCTGACATGAGCGGTGCACCGCTGGCCACCGGCGTGGTCGAGCGCGATTGGCGCACCCCGCTGGAACTGACCGTGCTCGGCGCGATCTGGGGCTGCTCGTTCCTGTTCATGCGCGTGGCCGTGCCGTCCTTCGGGCCCTACGCCCTGGTCGAGGTGCGGCTGCTGCTGGGCGCGCTGGTGCTGCTGCCGTTCCTCTGGCAGGCACGCGCGCAGTTCCCGGCGCGGCGCTGGCTGTGGCTGGCCCCCATCGGCCTGATCAATTCGGCGATCCCGTTCGTGCTGTTCGCCTGGGCCGCGCAACGGGCGCCGGCCGCGATCGGCGCGATCTGCAACGCAATGACGGTGCTGTTTGCCGCGCTGATCGCCTTCCTGTTCTTCGGCGAGAAGATCGGCATGCGCCGCGCCATCGCCCTGCTGGTCGGCTTCGCCGGCGTGGTGGTGCTGGCCACCGCCAAGGTGTCCGGGCTGAGCATCGGCGCGGCAGTGGTTGCCGGTGCCCTGGCCGCGCTGCTGTACGGGCTGGGCGTCAACCTGGTCAAGCGCCACATGACCGGCCTGCCGCCCGCCGCCTCGGCCGGCGCCACCCTGGGCTGCGCGGCGATCCTGCTGCTGCCGATGGCGCTCACCCACTGGCCGACCGCCCCGGTCCCGATGCTCGCCTGGGCCTGCGCGATCGCCCTGGGCGTGGTCTGCACCGGCCTGGCGTTCCTGATGTTCTACCGCCTCATCGCACGCATCGGCCCGGCCCGCGCGTCCACGGTGACCTACCTGGTGCCGATGTTCGGCGCGCTGTTTGCGTGGCTGTTCCTCGGCGAGCCCGTGACCTGGGCGATGGTGGTCGCCGGCGCGTTGATCCTCGGCAGCGTGGCAGCCTCGCAGAAGCGATAGGCTGCCCTCTTACCGCACCGGCACCGGAATATTGCACAGGTCGATGTGGCCGGCCGGCCGCTTGTAGAAATCGTCCACCCGGTTGCGGCGCGCTTCGACCGTATCGGCGAAGGTCTTGGAATCGGTACGCAGCACCTGCAGCGCCGGCCGTTGCGCCGCCGGCACGTCGCTCGCGCGCTGGATCGAGCGGATCGGCGTGCGCTGCGCCGCATCGGCGTAGAACCCCATCGGCGCCGGCCCGCGCGGCAGTGCGCTGAGCAGTTCCATGCCCTGCAGCACGCGGCCGACCAGCGTGATGTTGCGGTCCAGCTGGCGCGGCGACTGCCCGGTCACCACGTACAGTTCCGCGCCGATGCTGCTGTCTTCGTCGTTGCTGCGGCCGGCACCCAGTGCGCCGTAGCAGTGCGCCAGCCAGGTCTTGCCGTCCTGCGCGTCCTGGCCCACCGCGAAACCATCGACGAAACCGGTGCGGTCGGCCCAGCCATCGCGATCCGGCAGCACCGCCACCTTCAGGCCCGTGCTGTCGCGCTGGAACTCGGCCGGCAGTTTGCGCTTGGCCGAACCCAGTGGCTTGGCCTTGGCCGCATCGTCGGCATCGGCATCGCCGAACTGCACCACGAAATTGTCCTGCGCCCGGTAGATCGATTCGCCGTCCCAGAAATGCTCGTGCGCCAAGGTCTGGATGTTGGCCACGTGCTGAGGTGCGAAGGCCGGTGCCAGTTCGATGATGACCCGGCCGCCCTCCAGGTTCATGTACAGCAGGTTGGCCGGGTCCGGTGTGCGCCAGTCACTGTCCGGCGAGGCCGCCAGGATCTGCTGCGGGCTGCGGTAGGGCGTGGCCGCCGACGCAAGGGAAGGCACGGCACATGCCAGGGCGAGGGCAAGCAGGGCAGGACGACGTAGCGACATGGCGGACCCGTTCAGGAAGGTTCCGCCGATTGTGCGCGATGCGCGGCTGCCGCCGCCAGCGTGGCCCCTGACGCCCGGCATGGTGACTAACGGCACGTTCGCTATAGTTCACTTCGCACTAGTGTTGACTCCACGCTAGTCGGAGATGGCCATGAGCGACCTCGATGCCCAACTGAAGAAGTTCCAGAAAGAGCTCAGTGCCGGCACGGTTTCACTGGCGCTGCTGGCGGTACTGGCCAAGGCCGGCGAACCGCTCTACGGCTACCTCATCGCCAAGGAGCTGGAACGGGTGGGCGAGGGGGTGCTGAGCGGCAAGCAGAGCGCGCTGTACCCGGTACTGCGCAATCTGGAAGGGGCCGGATTGCTGGAAAGCCATGTCGAACCGTCGATGGCCGGCCCGCCGCGACGCTACTACCGCATCAATGAACGCGGCCGCGAGGTACTGGAGCAGTGGATCCAGGCCTGGCGCGCCACCCGCGATTCCGTCGATTCCGTGTTGGAGGGGGTACTGCAATGAACGACCCGACCACGGCAGGCAGCAGCCTGCCCACCACCATCCCGCAGTACCTGGCGCAGCTGCGCGACGCCCTGCACGATGCCGATCCGGCGATGGTGCAGGACGCGCTTTACGATGCCGAGGAATACCTGCGCTCGGAGCTGGCCGCCCAGCCGGGCCGCAGCGAGGCCGAGGTGATCGCCGATGTCGCCGGCAGCTACGGCGCGCCGGACGAAGTGGCCGAGATCTACCGGGAAACCGAGATCACCGTGAGCCGCGCGCTGCGAACGCCTACCGCCGGTGCAGTGCCGGTACGCCGTGCCCCGCCCGTTGCGGCTGGCGTCGCCGCGGGTGTGGCGGGCGCGACGGCCGCCAGCGCCGTGCCGCCGCCGCAGGCACCGGCCAGGCCGCGCTCGCTGCTGGCACGCTTCTTCGGCGTGGCGCTGGAAGCGCGCACCTACGGCGCCCTGTTCTACATGCTGCTGTCGCTGGCGACCGGCATCTTCTTCTTTACGTGGGTGGTTACCGGGTTGTCGCTGTCGCTGGGGTTGCTGATCCTGATCATCGGCATTCCGCTCACGGTGCTGTTCTTCGGCTCGGTACGTGGCCTTGCGCTGCTGGAAGGGCGGCTGGTGGAAGCGCTGCTGGGCGAGCGCATGCCGCGCCGGCCGCGCTATGCCGACCGCAGCCGCAGCTGGCTGCAGCGGATCGGCGACATGTTCACCGACGGCCGCACCTGGCTGACCCTGCTGTACTTCGTGCTGATGCTGCCGCTGGGCATCGTGTACTTCACCATCGCCGTCACGCTGCTGTCGATGTCGCTGGGCTTCATCTGGGCGCCGGTGGCGGCGCTGTTCACCGGCACGATGCCGGGCATCTACATCGATGGCGACCAGATGCTGTCGATCTGGGCCACGCCGCTGCTGGCCGTGACCGGGATCCTGCTGCTGTTCGTGACCATGCACCTGGCACGCGGCATCGGCCATCTGCACGGCCAGCTCGCCAAGCACCTGCTGGTGCGTCTGTAACCGTCGTGCCGGCCGCCGGCCGGCTCCAGACGGCGATGGAACGGAGCCGGCCAGCAGCCGGCTCCGTCCGCGTCACCCGGCCTTCTTGCGGATCGGGGTGACGTTGCTGGCGGCCTTGGCCGCCTTTTTCGGTTTGGCGGCGGCGGCCTGCGCGTTGGCGGCCGCGAAGAAATCGCGCACCTTCGGGTACACCGTCTCGCGCCAGCGGCGGCCGCTGAAGATGCCGTAATGACCTGCGCCTTCGACGATGAAGTGCTCACGGCGCCCGGCCGGGATGCCGGTGCACAGCGCCTGCGCCGCTTCGGTCTGGCCCAGGCCGGCGATATCGTCCAGTTCGCCCTCGATGCTCAGCAGTGCGGTGCCGGTGATCGCGGCGGGGTCCACGCGCTCACCCTGCACGTACCACTCGCCGCGCGGCAGCAGGAACTCCTGGAACACCACGCGGATCGTGTCGAGGTAGTACTTGGCCGGCATGTCCAGCACGGCGTTGTACTCGTCGTAGAAGCGGCGGTGCGCGTCGGCATCCTCCATGTCGCCCTTGACCAGGTCGGCATAGAAATCCCAGTGCGAACTGAAGTGGCGGCTCGGGTTCATCGACAGGAACCCGGCGTGCTGCAGGAAGCCCGGATACACGCGGCGGCCGGCACCGGGGTAGGTGGCCGGTACGGTGTGGATCACGTTGTTCTCGAACCACGACAGCGGGTTCTGCGTGGCCAGGTTGTTCACCGCGGTGGGGCTGCAGCGCGCATCGATCGGACCACCCATCATCACCAGCGAACGCGGGGTGGGTTCGCCACGGCTGGCCATCAACGAGACGGCAGCAAGCACCGGCACCGTCGGCTGGCACACGCTCACCACGTGCAGGGTGTCGCCGCCCAGGTGGCGGATGAACTCCTGCACGTAGGCGATGTAGTCCTCCAGCCCGAACTCGCCTTCGCTGCCGGGCACCATGCGCGCGTCCACCCAGTCGGTGACATACACGCGGTGGTCGCGCAGCAGCGTGCGCACGGTATCGCGCAGCAGCGTGGCGTGATGGCCGGACAGCGGCGCCACCACCAGCACGAACGGCTGGTTGAGCATGGTGTTGAGCTGGTCCGCTTCGTTGCTGTGGCGCTTGAAGCGCAGCAGCTTGCAGAACGGCTTGGTGATTTCTTCGTGGACCACGATCGGCACGCGCTCGCCATCGACGTCGATTTCGTTGATGCCCCATTCGGGCTTCTCGTAATCCTTGCCGATGCGGTGGAACAGCTCGTTCACCGCCGCCAGACGATCGGCGCCCGGCATCTGCGACCACCAGTGTCCCTGGTTGGCGAAGAACTTCGCGTTGGCCTGGGCCTGGTGCACCCAGGGGGCGAGCAGGTTGCGGGTCAATTCATGCAGCTGATAAAGCATGACGTCCGAATATGTATGGTCTTATGTTGCCGCGCAGCATAGCGCACCCGTCGCCCGGGTGCGTTAATGCGGGAGCGTCTCATCCAGTACTGCGATCAGGGCGCTGCGCGTTCCAGCGCCGCCGCGTGGCCGGCCAGTGCCGGTGAGAGCCAGCAGTGCGAGCCCAGCGCGGTGAAACCGACCGTCTTGAGCTGGCTGCGGTACCAGCGCGCCGGGCGTGCCTGGAAGCCCTCGTGGTCGCCTTCAAACGCATCGTCGGCGCTGAACGCTTCCAGGAAGGCGACACCGCCGGTCAGCTCGGCAAACCCGGCCAGTGCCGGGCGCAGTTCGCGGCTGGGCACGTAGTGCATCACGTCCGAGCACACCAGCAGGTCCACCGGCGCGCACGGGCGCAGCCAGGCGAAATCGCCGACCCGGGCCATGTGCAGATTGCGGCTGCGCCCGTAGCGGTGCACGGCGTACTCGCTGCTGTCAAAGCCGAGATACTGCACCCGCGGACGCAGCTTGAGCAGCGGCGCACGCCAGGCGCCTTCGCCGCAGCCGATGTCCAGCACGCTGCGGATCGGGCGTTCCAGGTAGTACTCGGCGCTGGCCACGGCCAGGGCGACCTTGCGCGCCAGGCGCGCGGGTCCGCCGGTCTGGTCGGGTTGGTACCAGCGCTGGAAATAGGCCTGATCGTAGGTCTTGTGCATGAAGGAGCCGGGCAACGGAAGAAACGGACGCCATCGTACTGCGTCAAACCGTCGCGCATGCGCGGCAGGGGTGAATCGGTGAAAATGGGCCACTTCCTGCGCCAGCCGATGGAGCGAGCACATGTATCTCTGGGTCAAGACGTTCCATCTGCTGTTCGTGGTTGCGTGGATGGCGGCGGTGTTCTACCTGCCGCGGATTCTGGTCAACCTCAGCGAGACCGCCGGCCAGTTGCCGGTGACCGAGCGCCTGCAGCTGATGGGCCTGCGGCTGTACCGGTTCGGCCACATGATGTTCGGCTTCGCGCTGCTGCTCGGTCTGGTGCTGTGGCTGGGCTACCGGGTGATTCCGGATTTCCCGACGATGGCGCCGCCCGGCGCGGCCGGCTGGCTGCATGCCAAGCTCGGGCTGGTGGTGCTGCTGCTGGTCTACTACTCGTGGACCGGACGCCTGTTGAAAGCATCGGTGAAGGGCAGGGCCCTGCCGTCCTCGCGCGCGCTGCGCTGGTTCAACGAGCTGCCGCTGGTGCTGTTCATCGGGGTGGTGTGGCTGGTGCTGGCCAAGCCGTTCTGAACCGGCCACCGCATCGGCCGCGTGCCGGTGCGGTGCACAAAAAAAGCCGGGCGCCTGCGCGTCTGGCTTTTTTCGTTTTCGTCGCCGCCGGTCAGGCGGCGTCGTACGCGCCATAGCTGCGCAGGCGCTCGTAGCGCTTCTGCAGCAGATCGCCGGTGGACAGCGTTTCCAGCTGGTCCAGCTCGTTGAGCAGCACGGCCTTCAGGCGCTTGGCCATCTGGGTCGGGTTGCGGTGGGCGCCGCCGGTGGGCTCGCGCACCACCTTGTCGACCAGGCCCAGGCCCTTCAGACGCGTGGCGGTCAGGCCGAGCTGTTCGGCGGCGTCCTTGGCCTTGCCGGCGTCCTTCCACAGGATCGAGGCACAGCCTTCCGGGCTGATCGTGGAGTACACGCTGTATTCCAGCATCACCGTACGGTCGCCAACGCCCAGCGCCAGCGCGCCGCCGGAGCCGCCTTCGCCGATCACGGTGCAGATCACCGGGACCTTCAGTTCGGCCATCTCCATCAGATTGCGGGCGATCGCCTCGGACTGGCCGCGCGATTCGGCGTCGATGCCCGGCCAGGCGCCGGCGGTATCGATCAGGGTCAGCACCGGCAGGCCGAAACGTTCGGCCATCTTCATCAGGCGCAGGGCCTTGCGGTAGCCCTCCGGCTTGGGCATGCCGAAGTTGCGCTTGATCTTTTCCTTGGTGTCGCGGCCCTTCTGATGGCCGATCAGCATCACCGAACGGCCACCGATGCGGGCCAGGCCGCCGATGATGGCCTTGTCGTCGGCGAAGGCGCGGTCGCCGGCCAGCTCCTGGAACTCATCGCAGATGATGCGGATGTAGTCGGCGGTGTAGGGACGCGAGGGGTGACGGGCCAGCTGCAGGATCTGCCACGAGGTCAGGTTGCGGAAGATCTGCGCGGTGCGCACCCGCAGCTTGTCCTGCAGGGCGTGCACTTCGGCCTCGACATTGACCGCAGGACCGGCGCTGGCGCTGCGCAGTTCCTGGATCTTCGCCTCCAGATCAGCGATGGGTTGCTCGAAGTCGAGGTAGTTCGGATTCATCGGAAGCCGTCGTGAAGTAAAGAGGGAAAGTGTAGCCGAATGCGCCGAAAAGCCCCGTACGCCGTCGTCTGGAAAGGCGACGGTAACGCAGCGGGGCGGGGCGCGCCAGTCGTGGCCGGCCTCAGGGAACGACCAGCACGGCACTGCCCATCAGGCGGCTGCGGGTGTGCACGAAGGTGTTGTAGCCCTCGTTGGCGTCCACCGGCAGCGTGGCCCCCAGTCTGGCGGTCGCGGCGGTGAACGCCAGCTGCGCCTGGTGGGCCTCCTGCTGCAGCTGCAGCTGGCTGTCGGCGGTGGTGGCGTGCAGGTAGCGGGTGTAGAGCTCGCGCAACGGGCCGGCATGGGCTTCGAAGGCCGGGTCCAGCGCCGGCAGGGTGGCCGGTGCGGCCTCCAGCGCGTAGTGGGGTGCGACGTAGCCGGCCGGCTGCGCGCGCAGGTACGCACCGGGCTGGCCCGCGCCGTCTTCGACATAGGCGATGAAGTCCGGGGCGGTGAAGATCTTGGTGCTGATGCGGCCGCCGCTCTCGTCCACATGGGCCACGGTCTGCACGTCCGGGAAGGGCTCGCGCACATCGAAGGTCCAGGTCCTGTCGATGAACAGGTCGTGGGTCTTCCGGTAGGGGCCGTCGAAGGGGACGCCGCCCAGTTCGATGCGGTGGTCGAGGCGGCCGAAGTTGGCGCGCTTGCTGTCGCCGGTGACGTAGATCTCCTGCGCGATCACATACTCGGCGAGGGTGGGATTGATCAGCCCGCCCTTGCCGCGTGCGTACACGATGAAGCGCACATCACCCAGCGGCGCGCTCTGCAGGTGGTGCTCGCCGGGCGTGAGGTTGACCGGGCGCGAGGCGTGGGCGGCGATCGGCAGTTCGTTGCCGTCGATGCGCACGATCAGCGGGGCATCGCGCGGGTTGTCGATCACGAAGGTCTGGGCGGGACTGGAACAGCCGGCGATGGCAACGGCTGCGGACAGCAGCACGGTGAAACGCTTGATCAAAACGAAGTACCTGTAGTGCGGATGGAGCGGATCAGTTCGCCCACGGGGGGCTGTAGCGCACCTTCAGGGTGCGTACGGCGGGGTCGGCGCGAAGCGCATCGACGAGGTGGCTGTCCACGCGCACGGCGATGTCGCCGGCCACGTCGAGCATGCCGGCGATGGGCCCCTGGTCGGAGTCCAGCAGCAGGTCCAGGCGCAGCGGCGTGCGGCCCGGGCGATGACGGTCCAGCAGCGCATTGATGCGCGCCCACACCGGGCGCCCCTGGCGCAGGTCCAGGCGCAGCGACAGGCGCGTGGCGTAGTTGGCACAGATGTCCTCGAAGTCCCAGCACTGGCGGATGCGCAGGGCGTAGCCGCCGTTGAATTCGTCTTCGCGCAGGCCGCCCTTGACCACCAGGATGCGGTCCTTGGTCATCAGGTGGCCGAACTCGGCCAGGCCATCGGAGAACGCGCTGCATTCGACCCGGCCCTTGCCGTCTTCGAGCTGCATGAACACCTGGCTTTCGCCCTTGCGCCGCACGCCGACCACCAGGCCGGCGAGGATCACCGGGGTTTCCTGGCGCCAGGCGCGCTTCTCGCCGTCCTTGCTCGGGCGTGCGGGCGGAATCAGTTTCTCCAGCATGCCCAGGTCGGTGCCGACCAGTTCCTTGACGTCGTCGGCATGCGGATCGAACGGGTGGCCGCTGAGGTAGAAGCCCAGGGTTTCGCGCTCGCCATCCAGCAGCTGGCCGAGCGCCCATTCGTTGACTTCAGGCAGTTCCAGCTGCATCGCGGTGGTGACCGGATCGGGCGCGCCGAACAGCGAGTTCTGGCCGGAGGCCTTCTCGCGCGCCATCTGATCGGTGGCCTTGAGCACCTCGGGCAGCTGCAGCATGAGCGACGCGCGGTTCTTGCCGAGCCCGTCCATCGCGCCGCAGTTGATCATCGCTTCCAGCGTGCGGCGGTTGAGCTTGCCGGACTCGGCGCGCATGCAGAAATCCAGCAGCGATGCGTAGCGCCCGCCACGCTGGCGTTCTTCCACGATCGCTTCGCAGGCGCCCTGGCCGACGCCCTTGATCGCGCCCAGGCCGTACACGATGGTGTCGGCGCTGGAGGCTTCAAACATGTAGGCCGATTCATTCACGCGCGGCGGCAGCACGGTCAGGCCGAGGTTGCGCACTTCGGCGAGGAAGCCGACCACCTTGTCGGTGTTGTCCATGTCCGAGGACAGCGTGGCGGCCATGAATTCGGCGGGGTAGTGCCGTTTCAGCCAGGCGGTCTGGTAGCTGACCAGCGCATAGGCGGCCGCGTGCGACTTGTTGAAGCCGTAACCGGCGAACTTCTCCATCAGGTCGAAGATCGCGTCTGCCTTGGCTTCGCCGACGCCGTCCTTGGCCGCGCCTTCGCGGAAGATCTCGCGGTGCTTGGCCATTTCGGCCGGCACCTTCTTGCCCATCGCGCGGCGCAGCAGGTCCGCGCCGCCCAGCGAGTAACCGCCGACGATCTGCGCCATCTGCATCACCTGCTCCTGGTACACCATGATGCCGTAGGTGTCTTTCAGGATCGCTTCGGTGCGCGGATCGGGGTAGATGATCTCTTCCTGCCCGTGCTTTCGCGCGTTGAAGGAGGGAATCAGGTCCATCGGGCCGGGTCGGTACAGCGACACCAGCGCGATCAGGTCTTCGAAGCGGTCGGGGCGCGCGTCCTTCAGCAGGCGGCGCATGCCCGAGGATTCGAACTGGAACACCGCACCGGTATTGCCGTTGGCGAAGATGTCCTTGTAGGTGGGGGCGTCGTCGAGCGGCAGCGCGGTGATGTCCACCGGCGGAATGCCGGCGCGCGCGTGGCGCTTGTTGATCGCCTTGACCGCCCAGTCGATGATCGTCAGCGTGCGCAGGCCAAGGAAGTCGAACTTCACCAGGCCGATTTCTTCGACGTCGTTCTTGTCGAACTGGGTGACCGGGTTGCGGCCACGGCCGCCTTCGTCATGTTCGGCGAACAGCGGGCAGAATTCGGCCAGCGGTTCGGGCGCGATCACCACGCCACCGGCATGCTTGCCGGCGTTGCGGGTGAGATCCTCGAGCTGGCGGGCCAGGTCGATGAGGTCGCGCACATCGTCTTCGGACTGGTAGCGCTGGATCAGCTCCGGCGAGGCCATTTCCGAGTCCTTGCCTTCGCCCATCGCGTCCTTGAGCGAGATGCCCAGGATGTTGGGGATCAGCTTGGAGACGCCATCGACCAGGCCGTACGGGAAGCCCAGCACGCGGCCGGAGTCGCGCACCACCGCCTTGGCCGCCATCGTGCCGTAGGTGATGATCTGGCTGACGCGCTCGCGGCCGTACTTGCGCGCGACGTAGTCGATGACTTCGTCGCGGCGGTCCATGCAGAAGTCGATGTCGAAGTCGGGCATCGACACGCGTTCGGGGTTGAGGAACCGCTCGAACAGCAGGTTGTACGGGATCGGGTCGAGGTCGGTGATCTGCAGCGCCCAGGCCACCAGCGAGCCGGCACCGGAACCACGGCCGGGGCCGATCGGAATGCCTTGGTTTTTGCCCCACTGGATGAAGTCGGCCACGATCAGGAAGTAGCCGGGGAAGCCCATCTTGATGATGGTGGCGAGCTCGAACTCCAGGCGCTCGACGTAATCGGCGCGGGTCTTGCCGTCGGCCAGCGGGTTCTTTTCCAGCCGCGCGTCCAGTCCCTTGCGCGATTCGCTGCAGATCCAGCTGTCGAGAGTTTCGTTGTCCGGCACCGGGTAGTTGGGCAGGAAGTAGGTGCCCAGGCGCATTTCGATGTTGCAGCGCTGCGCAAGCGCCAGCGTGTTGTCGATCGCGTCGGGGATGTCGGCGAACAGCGCGCACATCTCCTCGGGCGATTTGAGGTACTGCTGGTCGCTGTAGTCGCGCGGGCGCTTGGGGTCATCCAGCACGCGGCCGGACGAGATGCACACACGGGCTTCGTGCGCGCTGAAATCCTCCGGCTGCAGGAAGCGCACGTCGTTGCTGGCCACCACGGGCAGGCCACGCTGGCCGGCGGCCTGCAGGGCAAACTGGTTGAACGCTTCCTCGCCGTCGCGACCGGTCCGGGTCAGTTCCAGGTGCAGGCCATCGCCGAACACGCGCTGCCAGTCGGCGAGCTGCTGCTCGGCCAGGTCGTGGCGGCCATCGCTGGCAAGGCGCCCGGCCAGGCTGTCGCGGCCGGCCAGGGCAAACAGGTTGTGACAGCCGGCCTTGAGCCAGTCCGGATGCACGGCCACGCCGCCTTCCGGGCGGTGGCCTTCCATCCAGGCGCGGGTCAGCAGGCGCGAGAGGCTCAGGTAGCCGTCGCGGTCGCGGCAGAGCAGGGTCATGCGCCAGGGCGTCATGCCCTCTTCGGCGATCATGATGTCGGCACCGGCGATCGGCTTGATGCCGACGGTTTCGGCCGCTTTATAGAACTTGACCAGCGCGAACAGGTTGTTCAGGTCGGTCACTGCCAGCGACGGCAGTTTCAGTTCCACCGCGCGGCTGAGCAGGTTGGCCTGCTTGGCTTTCTTCGGGTCGGCCTGATCCGGCTTCGCCGGGACACGAATGGTCGAATCCGCCAGCGAAAATTCGGTGTGGACGTGGAGATGTACGAAACGGGAAGTGGACATGCCGGGCCAATGTAATGCCCGGTCAGGGTAGCGGCGCGGCCGACCCCGAACAAGGCTTGACAGGGAGGTTACAGGCGCTGGGGTTAAGTCTGGGGTAGCGGCAGTTGGAGCTGGAGCCGGAGCTGCGGGGCGGAGGGATGTCCTGGTTGGGCCGGCGTGGGCGGGTATGCGGGACACGCCGTAAATCCATCCCTGGAGGCTCGTAGAAAACATCCATGTTTTCTACGGTCCCGCATACCCGCCCACGCCGGCCCTCCACAGTGCGTCGGTCGCCACGGGAGATCAAATGCCGGGGTCGGTTTTTCCGATGTGCTACCGGGCGTGAATCGGCGGCAGGGTCGATCGCAGGACGTCTGCCGTGACATCATCCACGTCCGGCAACGCATGACCCTCAAACGAAACGCGTACCGACCAACGGTCGGTACCCACCGCATTTACGGCGTTTTCCCATGTCCACCGATCACCTGTCGAAGGCGGGTCGGGGTGGGTTGGCGGGACCGTAGAAAACATGGATGTTTTCTACGAGCCCCCAGGGATGGGTTCACGGCGTGTCCCGCCAACCCGCACCGTCCCGCCAAACCAGAATGACCACGGGCCATCGGCTGCTCGCCTGGATGCATGAAGCAGCCGGGCAGAGCCCGGCTCTACGCGATGCCTGCGACCACGCATTCCCGCACCGGCGCGAAGCTGCGGCGGTGGGCGGGGCAGGGGCCGTGGGTGCGCAGGGCGGCCAGGTGGGCCGGGGTGCCGTAGCCCTTGTGCTGGTCGAAGCCGTATTCGGGGTGCTGGTCGTGCAGCGTCAGCATGTAGCGGTCACGGCTGACCTTGGCCAGGATCGAGGCGGCCATGATCGCGCGGTCCAGCGCATCGCCGCCCACCAGCGCCTGGGCCGGGCAGGGCAGGCCCTTGGGCACGACGTTGCCGTCGATGCGGGCGAACTGCGCCACGTGCGCCACGCCCTCGACCGCGCGGCGCATGCCGAGCATCGTGGCCTGGTAGATGTTGAGCGCGTCGATCTCGGCCACGTCCACCATCACCACGTGGAAGGCCAGCGCTCGCTGCTGGATCTTGTCGAACAGCGCGTCGCGGCGCAGCGCCGTCAGCTGCTTGGAGTCGTCCAGGCCGTTCAGGCGCGGGCGGTCCGGGCAGAACACCACGGCCGCCACCGCGACCGGGCCGGCAAGCGGGCCGCGCCCGGCTTCGTCCACACCCGCGACGTAGCGCGGTGCGACCGTTGCCAGTGCCGCACCATCGAACAGCGCCAGCGATGCGGCTGCGGCGTGGCGGCGGCTCACGCCGCCTCGCCTGCGCGCGGCTGGCGCATCAGCAGTTCGGCCACCGCATCGGCGGCACGCGCCGAGGCGTCGCGGCGCAGCTGCAGGTGCAACTGCGCGTAGGTGCCCTGCAGATCGGCGATACGCTGCGGGTGGTCGAACCACTGCAGAATCGCGGCCGCCAGCTTGTCCGGCACACAGTCGTGCTGGATCAGCTCCGGCGCCAGATCCTTGCCGGCCAGGATGTTGGGCAACGCGAAGCGGTCGACCTTGATCAGGCCCAACGCCTTGACGATGCGATAGGTCAGCTCGGCCACGCGGTAGCCAACCACCATCGGGCGCTTGACCAGCATCGTTTCCAGCGTCGCCGTACCCGAGGCCAGCACCACCACGTCGGCGGCGATCATCGCCTCGCGCGCCTGGCCATCGAGCAGGTGCGAATGCGCCACCGGCAGCGCCGAGCGCGACAACTGTTCCTGGATCAGGCGGCGGCACGCCGGATTGGCGGCCGGAACCACCACATGCAGGCCCGGAATACGCTCGGAAACCTGCCAGGCGGCTTCGAAGAACGCTTCGCCCAGCTTGCCGATCTCGCCCAGGCGGCTGCCCGGCAGCACCGCCAGCACCTTGGCGTTGGCAGGCAGGCCCAGCGCCATGCGGGCCGCATCGCGGTCGCTGTGCAATGGAATGTCGTCGGCCATCGGATGGCCCACGAAGCGCGCATCGATACCGTGCCGCGCGTAGATCGGCGGCTCCATCGGGAACAGGCACAGCACCAGGTCGGCGCTGGCGCCGATCTTCTCTGCCCGCTTCTCGCGCCAGGCCCAGACCGACGGGCTCACGTAGTGCACCGTGGTGATGCCGCGTTCCTTCAGCCAGCGCTCCACACCGAGGTTGAAGTCCGGTGCGTCGATGCCGATGAACACATCCGGCTGCCATTCCAGCGCACGCGTACGGAATTCGCCGCGCAGCTTCAGCAGGCGCGGCAGGTGACGCAGAATTTCAGTCAGCCCCATCACCGCCAGCTCGCTGGCATCGAACCAGGTCTGGCAGCCGGCGCTGCGCATCGCATCCCCGCCGATCCCGGCGAACTCGGCATTCGGGAAGCGCAGGCGCAGCTCGCGGACCAGGCCGGCACCGAGCAGGTCGCCCGATGCCTCACCGGCGACCAGTGCGATCCGCACCGGGCGGTCGGACGTACGTACCGGCGCCAGCGCGGTGTTCTCCAGCGCATCCACGACCGCCGCGAGGTCGATGATCTCGGCGGTCGTGCCGGTGGGAAGGGGCCCGCCCGGTACCGTCATCGCAGCAGCGGCCTCTCGGCGTGCTCGATGAAGTCCAGCAGGTCCTTCACGTCCGCGCTGTGCAGGGCCTGCTCGGCCAGCTGCACCTTGGCCTCGGCCAGCGGCAGGCCGGCCACATACAGCGTGCGGTACGCGCGCTTGATGCTGGCGATCCGCTCGGCATCGAACCCACGGCGCTTGAGGCCCTCGCTGTTGATGCCGCGCGGGCGGCCCAGCGTATCGCTGCCGACCATCGTGAACGGGGGCACGTCGCCATTGGTCAGCGCGCCCATGCCGAGGAACGCATGCGCGCCGATCCGGCAGAACTGGTGCGCCCCGGCGAAGCCGCTGATGATCACGTAGTCGCCCACGGTGACGTGGCCGGCCAGCGTGGTGTTGTTGGAGAACACGCAGTGGTTGCCGACATGGCAGTCGTGCGCCACGTGCGTATAGGCCAGCATCCAGTTGTCATTGCCAACCGAGGTGATGCCGCCGCCGCCTTCGGTGCCGCGGTTGATGGTGACGAACTCACGGATGACGTTGTCATCGCCCATCACCAGCTCGGTGCGCTCGCCTTTGTACTTCTTGTCCTGCGGCTCGCCGCCGATCGCGGCATGGCCGATGAAGCGGTTGTTGCGGCCGATCCGGGTCGGACCGTGGATGGAGCAGTGCGGACCGACCTCGGTGCCGGCGCCGATCTCGACATCGGCACCGATCAGCGTGAACGCGCCGACGCGCACGTCGGGCGCCAGCCGGGCCGACGGGTCGATCACCGCGGTGGGATGGATCAGGGAGGCGTTGTCGCTCATCGCAGGTCTCCTGCCGGGCTCATTCGCGGGTGCCGGCGCACAGCACTTCGGCGCATGCCACGATCTCGCCGTCGACCTTGGCCACACAGTCATACACCGCCATGTTGCGGATCACGCGCTTGATCTCCACATGCATTTCCAGCACGTCACCGGGGACGACCTGCTTGCTGAAACGGGCCTTGTCCACCTTGACCATGTAGAACAGCTTGGACTGCGCATCGCGGCCCAGGGTGAGCTGGGTGAGCACGCCGCCGGCCTGGGCCATGGCTTCGATGATGAGCACGCCGGGCATGATCGGCTGGCCGGGGAAGTGGCCCTGGAAGAACGGTTCGTTGATGCTGACGTTCTTCGTGGCGACGATGGTGCGCTTGTCGTAATCGATCGAAACGACCTTGTCGACCAGCAGGAACGGGTAACGGTGCGGGATCAACGCCTGGATTTCGGTGATGTCCGGCAGCTTCTGTTCGTGGCTCATTCCTTCTCCTTGCTCACAGACAGGATGCGACGGGCCAGTGCATCGAGCTGCTTGAAGCGCGCGGCGTTTTTGCGCCACGTGCGGTTGTCGGTCAGTGGGGTGCCGGACGAGTATTCGCCCGGCTCATGAATGGAGTTGCGCACCACCGACTTGCCGGTGATGACGACCTTGTCGCAGATTTCGAGGTGGCCGACCACGCCGACCGCGCCCCCGAGCAGGCAGTAGCGGCCGATCTTGGCGCTGCCGGCGATGCCGGTGCAGCCGGCGATGGCCGAGTGCGCACCGATCTGCACGTTGTGTGCGATCTGCACCAGGTTGTCCAGGCGCACATCGTTGTCGAGCACGGTGTCTTCCAGGGCGCCGCGGTCCACGCAGGTGTTGGCGCCGATCTCGCAGTCGTCGCCGATGCGCACGCCGCCGAGCTGCGGCACCTTGATCCAGTGGCCGGCATCCATCGCCAGGCCGAAGCCATCGGCACCGAGCACGGCGCCGGGATGGATGCGCACGCGCTTGCCGAGCTTGACCCGGGTCACCAGGGTGACCCGCGCGATCAGCTCGCAGCCGGTATCCAGGGTGCAGTCCTCGCCGATGATGCTGCCGGGGCCGACGATGCAGTTCTCACCGACCACGCTGCGCGCGCCGATGGTGACGAACGGGCCGATGTGGGCGCTGGCGGCCACCTGCGCGTCGGGATCGATGATCGCGCTGGGGTGGATGCCCGGCGGCCGGGTCGGCGCGATGTCGAACAGCGCGGCGATCTTGGCGAAGGTCGTGTACGGGTCCTTGGCGACCAGCGCGGTGCCGGGCGCAGCGTCGGCGTCCTCGGCGCGCAGCACCACGATCGCGGCCTGGCTGTCGGCAAGCTGGGCGCGGTAGCGCGGGTTGGCAAGGAAGGTCAGCTGGCCGGAGCCGGCATGGGCAAGGGTGGCCACGCCACGGATGGCGGTGCTGCCATCACCGTGGACCTGCAGGCCAAACTGCTCGGCGAGTTGCTGGGCGGTATAGGTAGGTGTGTTCACGCGGCGAGTTTACCGTGTGGCGTGACTTCGGTCATGTTCGGGGTAGTCCGGTGGCCGCCACCACGTAGAGCGGGGCGCTGCTCGGCTACTGCTGGGGTCAGGCGACCCGTGGGCGCCCTCCGGCTGCGCTGGCGTGTCGGGACGGTGCGGCTCCACGGGGACACTCGGTCGGTACAAAACAAAACGCCGGGCAATGCCCGGCGTCTCGTAATGCCTCCGGTGGGGAGGCGACCTGCCTTCGTCGGTCAGAACTGACCGCCGAAGGTGAACTGCAGCCGTTCGATTTCGTCGCCGTCTTCCTTCTTGAGCGGGAAGGCGTAGCTGATCGAGATCGGGCCGACCGGTGCGCGCCACAGCAGCGCCACGCCGGTGGACACACGCAGCTCGTTGGCCTTGAAGTTGTCCACCCCGGTGTACACGTTGCCGAAGTCCAGGAACGCCGAGATGCGCGCCGAGGGGCTGTCGAACAGACGCGGGAAGTAGGCTTCGATCGAGCCGACGGTCTTCAGCGAACCACCCAGCGGCTGGCCATTGGTGTAGCCATTGATGGCTTCCGAACGCGGGCCCAGCGTGTTGTCTTCGAAGCCGCGCACCGAGTTGGTGCCGCCGGCGTAGAAGTTCTCGTAGAACGGCAGGCCCGTGGCAGTCACGGTCTTGCGGTAGTCCGACGAGGACGTGTTGCAGTCCACAGTCTGCACCGGGTTGGGGTTGGCGGCGGACGGCGGGGTATAGCAGAGGTCGCGGGTGACGTCCTTGCCGTAGCTGTCGCCGTAGCCGATTTCCGCACGGGTGTTGATCACCAGCGAGGGCATGATCGGCCAATACTTGGAGAACTGGTAGTTCAGCTTGTAGTACTCGACCGTCGAGCCCGGCAGCGTGGTTTCCAGACCGACGCGCTGGTAGGTGCCGCG
Source organism: Stenotrophomonas sp. GZD-301 (assembly GCF_049310345.1). NCBI lineage: Bacteria > Pseudomonadati > Pseudomonadota > Gammaproteobacteria > Lysobacterales > Lysobacteraceae > Stenotrophomonas > Stenotrophomonas sp. GZD-301. Next base: position 40,799 of record NZ_JBMOWY010000012.1, read on the forward strand.
GGTCGGCATGAAGTAGTCGTTACGGGTATCGCGCGCCCAGCCCAGCTCGGTGCGCCAGGAGTGGAACGTGCGCTGGCCGACGGCATTGATGTAGTCGACGATCGCCTGCGGCGTGGCGCCCTGGTAGGTGGTGATCTGGTTGCTGTCGATGCCGAACATCAGCGAGACGGTGTCGTTCTCGGTGATCGGCACGCCGAAGATCATCTGCGCCGCACCGTTGGTGCTGTTGTACTGCGCGGTGTTGAAGTCGGAGTAGTCCAGTTCGCGCCAGGACAGGTTGTAGCCCAGCGAGACGCCGTCATCGGTGAAGTACGGGTTGGTGTAGGAGAAGCCGTAGCGCTGCAGGTAGCTGCTGCGCGAGGCTTCGACCGACACGCGGTTGCCGCCGCCGAGGAAGTTGTTCTGCGACAGCTGCACCGAGGTGGTCATGCCGTAGGACTGGGAATAGCCCAGGCCGAACACGAAGCTGCCCGAGGTGGTTTCCTTGACGTTGTAGACCACGTCCACCTGGTCATTGCTGCCGGTGACCTGCGGGGTTTCCACGTCCACCGCCTCGAAGTAGCCCAGGCGCTGCAGACGGATCTTGGAGCGGTCGATCGCGGCCTGCGAGTACCAGCTGTTCTCGAACTGGCGCATTTCGCGACGCAGCACTTCGTCGGAGGTGCGGGTGTTGCCCTTGAAGGTGATGCGACGCACCTGCACGCGCGGGCCCGGCACGACCTGCATGTTGATCGCCACGGTACGGTCGGCGCGGTTGCTGGTCGGGATCGGGTTGACCTTGGCGAAGGCGTAGCCGATGTTGGACAGCGAGTTGGTGATCGCATCCGAGCTGAATTCCAGCAGCGCACGCGAGAACGTGTCGCCGGACTTCTGGATCACCATGCGCTCGACATCTTCCTGCGGGAGGATGGTGTCGCCGGTGACCTTGATCTCGGAAATCTTGTACTGCTCACCCTCGGTCACGCCGGCGGTGATGAACATGTCGCGCTTGTCGGGGCTGATCGACACCTGGGTGGAGTCGACGCTGAAGTCCACGTAGCCGCGGTCCAGGTACCAGGAGTTGAGCTTTTCCAGGTCGCCGGAGAGCTTTTCCTTGGAGTACTGGTCGTCGCGGCGGTACCACGAGGCCCAGTTGTGCTCCTTGGATTCCCAGGTTTCCAGGATGTCCTCGGAGGCGAACTTCTCGGTGCCCACCAGGTTGACGTGCTGGATCTTGGCGGCCTTGCCTTCCTTGATCGCGATGGTGATGTCCACGCGATTGCGGTCCAGCGGGCTCACGGTCGGGGTGATGTCGACGTTGTATTTGCCGCGGTCGTTGTACTGACGGCGCAGTTCCTGGGTCACGCGGTCCAGGCTCAGACGGTCGAAGGTGCCGCCCTCGGTCAGGCCGATGTCGCTCAGGCCCTTGAGCAGCTGGTCGCTCTTGATGTCCTTGTTGCCGGTGACGGTCAGCTTGTTGATCGCCGGGCGCTCACGCACGGTCACCACCATGATGTTGCCCTGGCGGTCGATCTGCACGTCTTCGAAGAAACCGGTCTTGTACAGGGCGCGGATGGTCTCGCCGACCTTGTTGTCGGTCAGGGTGTCGCCACGCTCCACCGGGAGGTAGGTGAACACGGTACCGGAGGTGATGCGCTGCAGACCATCGACACGGATGTCGCTGACGGTGAAGGGCTCGGCTGCCTGCGCCAGGGCGGGCACGCCGAAACCGGCGGCGAGTGCGAGGGCAAGCAGGCGGCGATTGGGGAGTCGCGTCATGTCACGTCCGGTTGGAGTCGATTTCAACATTGCGGGATGCCGGCGTGTAAGACGACGACAAAAGAAAAAAGTTCATCGCTGGGCCAGACCGAGGATGTCGTTGTAGAACGCCAATCCCATCAGTCCCGCCAGCAGCGCCAGGCCGATGTACTGACCGGCGGCCATGGCGCGCTCACTGAGCGGGCTGCCCTTGACCAACTCGATAAGGTAATACAGCAGGTGCCCGCCGTCCAAGATGGGGATGGGCAGCAGGTTGATGATGCACAGGCTCAGCGACAGCAGGGCCAGGAAATACAGGAACCAGTCCACGCCGCGCTTGGCGGTCCCATTGGCCACCTGGGCGATCGTGACCGGCCCGGAGACGTTCTTCAGGGAGGCGTTGCCGGTCACGATGCGGCGCATCATGCCCAGCGAATCGCCCGCCAGACGGGCGGTTTCGCGCAATGCCACCGGCACGGCGGCGAACGGGCCGAACCTCAGCTCGGCGTCGTAGGCCGGGGCATGGCCCTGCGGGAAGGCGATGCCGAGCTGCCAGGTCGCCTGGCCGCGGGGGTCCTTGCCTGCCTGGGGGGTGACCTCGAGCGCCAGGCGTTCGCCGGCGCGCAGCACGTCGATCATGCCCGGGCCGCCGCGCTGGCCCAGGGCCAGCACCTGCGCCGGCACCTGGTCGGCGGCCTCGATGCGCTGGCCGTCCACGGCCACGATCAGGTCGCCCGGCAGCAGCACCCCGTCGGCGGCCGAGCCCGGCACCACGCTGTCCACCAGCGCCGGCTGCAGCCAGTACTGCCAGTTCAGGCCCGCCAGCACCGGCACGCGGCGCTCGTCGAAGCCGGCCGGCAGCTGCGACAGCGGCAGGGTGCGGGTCCGCTGCTGGTCCTGCGTGTCCAGCACCTCGACCTGCGCATCCTGGCGGTCCATCGCGGCGGTGGTCAGGGCCATGCTGGCCTCGCCGGCGGTGACGACGTCGCGCCCGTCCACCCGCAGCACCCGGTCGCCGGCCTGCAGGCCTGCGGCCTGGGCCATGCCGGTGGTGCGGCCGATGGTGGCCGAATAGTCCTGGCGGCCGATCACGAACATCGCCCAGAGCAGGAACACGCACAGCAGCAGGTTGGCCAGCGGGCCGGCGGCCACGACCGCGATCCGCTGCCACACGGTCTTGTTGTTGAAGGCCTGCGAGCGCTCGGCCAGCGGTACCTCGACCTCGCGCTCGTCGAGCATCTTCACGTAGCCGCCGAGCGGAATGGCGGCGATCGCGAATTCGGTGCCGGCGCGGTTGCGGCGCATCCACAGGGGGCGGCCGAAGCCGACAGAGAAGCGCAGCACCTTGACCCCGCAGCGGCGGGCGACCCAGTAGTGGCCAAACTCATGGAAGGTCACCAGCAGCCCAAGGCTGACGATCATCCACCAGACCGATCCGATGAAGTCACCCATGAGCGATGGCAGAGTAAGAGGGAGCGTCGGGCATTCAGGCGGGGTCGATGGCGGCTTCGGTGATCTGGCGGGCACGGCGGTCCGCGCTCAGCAGGACCTCCAGTGTATCGGCGGACTCCACCGACAGTGTTGACAGAGCGTTAGCCACCAGCGCCGGAATGGCAAGGAAAGCGATTCGACCCTGAAGAAACGCTGAAACCGCGACTTCGTTGGCCGCATTGAGGATGGCCGGGGCGGTGCCGCCGGCGGCCATCGCCTGCCAGGCCAGCGCCAGGCAGGGGAAGGCGTCGGTGTCGGGCGCCTCGAAATCCAGCCGGCCCTGGGTCAGCAGGTCCAGCCCGCCGACACCCGATTCGATCCGGCGCGGCCAGCCCAGGCCCACGGCCAGGGTGGTGCGCATGTCCGGCAGGCCGAGCTGGGCCAGGGTGGAGCCGTCCACGAACTCGACCAGCGAATGGACCAGGCTCTGCGGGTGCACCAGCACGTCGATGCGCTCGCCGGGCACCTTGAACAGGTGGTGAGCCTCGATCACTTCCAGGCCCTTGTTCATCAGCGTCGCCGAATCGACCGAGATCTTCGGGCCCATCGACCACTTCGGGTGCGCCACGGCCTGGGCCGGAGTGACCTCCGCCAGCTCGGCGCGGCGGCGGCCGCGGAACGGCCCCCCCGAGGCGGTGAGGATGATGCGGCGCACGCCGGCACCGTCCAGGCTGGCGTCGCAGGAGCGCAGGCACTGGAAAATGGCGCTGTGCTCGCTGTCGATCGGGATGATCTCGGCGCCCGCGGCGGCGGCCTGGCGCATCAGCAGTTCGCCGGCCAGCACCAGCGATTCCTTGTTGGCCAGCAGGATGCGCTTGCCGGCCCGGGCCGCAGCCAGCGTGGACGACAGCCCGGCCGCGCCGACGATGGCCGCCACCAGGGTGTCGCAGGCGTCGCTGGCGGCCAGGGCATCCAGCGCGGCTGCACCGGCATGGGCCTCGGTGGCCAGCCCGGCGGCCTGCAGGCCGGCGCGAAGGGCCGGATACAGGGTCTCGTCGGCGATCACGGCGTGATCGGGCCGGTGCGCCACGCACAGCGCCACCAGGGCGTCGACCTGGCGGCCGGCGGCCAGCACGCTGGCGCGATACTGGTCGGGATGGCGCGCCATCACGTCCAGCGCGGATGCGCCGATCGAACCGGTGGCGCCGAAGACGGCGACCTGGCGGGGGGCGTTGACGCTGGTCATGCTCAGAATCCGAAGATTTCCTTGCCGAGGGCGAACACCGGCAGGGCCGCCAGTACGCCATCGACGCGGTCCAGCACGCCGCCGTGACCAGGAATGATGTGGCCGGAGTCCTTAGCGCCGGCGTGGCGCTTGATCAGGCTCTCGAACAGGTCGCCCAGCACCGAGGCGAACACGGTGACCACTGCGGTGATGGTCAGGCCCACCAGATGGCCGCTGTCGACCCCGGCCAGGACGCCGAAGCCCAGCGCCACCAGCAGGCCGGCGACCATGCCGCCACCCAGGCCTTCCCAGGTCTTGTTGGGGCTGATCCGCGGTGCCAGCTTGGTGCGACCGAAGGTGCGGCCGGCGAAGTAGGCACCCGAATCGGCCGCCCACACCACCGCCAACGCGGTCAGCAGCCACAGGTGGCCATTGCTGCCGCTGGCATGGATCAGCACCAGCGAGGCCCAGGCCGGCACGATGGCCAGCGTGCCGGCCAGCAGCTTGAGCGCGCGCGCCGGGCTGCTGGGGCTGGCGCCGAAGTTGAAGAAGCGCAGCCAGACCAGGGCCAGCACCCACCAGCCGATGCCGATCAGGGCGGCGATCTGGTACAGCACCAGCGAGCCGTCGCCGGCCCACACGATCAGCACCATCAGCACCAGGTTCAGGACCAGCAGGACGGTGCGGGCGAGGGTGTCGTCGACGTCGGCCAGCTTCAGCCATTCCCACAGGCCGATCAGGAACACGGCAGCGGCGGCGGCGGCCAGCCACGGGGTCGGCAGCAGCAGGATGGCCGCAATGGCGACCGGCGCCATGATCAGTGCGGCGATGACTCGGGTTCTGGTCATGGGGTCGTGGTCTCGGTGGCCAGGGCGGCGATCTGGGCGCTGGTCAGGCCGAAACGACGTTCACGCGCGGCATAGGCATCCAGGGCCTGCTGCAGGACGGCGGCGTCGAACTCGGGCCACAACACGTCGGTGAACCACAGTTCGGTATAGGCCAGCTGCCACAGCAGGAAGTTGCTGATGCGGGTGTCGCCACCGGTCCGGATGAACAGGTCCGGCGGCGGCAGGTCGGCCAGCGCGATGCGGCTGCCGAGCATGGCTTCGTCGATCTGCTCGGGCAGCAGGCGGCCGGCCGCCACTTCGGCGGCAAGCTCGCGCGCGGCCTGCACGATGTCCTGGCGACCGCCGTAGCTGGCCGCGATGTTCAGGGTCATCGCGCGGTTGTCGGCGGTGCGCTGCTCGGCCAGCTGCATGCGGCTGACCAGGCCGGCGCCGAAGCGCTGGCGGTCGCCGATGAAGCGCACGCGGACGCCACGACGGTGCAGTTCGTCCACTTCGCGGTCGAGCGCATTGAGGAACAGCTTCATCAGCGCATCCACTTCCTCCTGCGGCCGTCCCCAGTTTTCACTGGAGAAGGCGAACAGGGTCAGCACGGCAATGCCGCGCTCCAGGCAGAAGTCGATGGTGCGGTTGACCGCGCGCGCGCCGGCACGATGGCCGATCACGCGTGGGCGACGACGCTTCTGTGCCCAACGCCCGTTGCCATCCATGATGATGGCGAGGTGGCGGGGCAGGGGCGCGGCAGGGCCGCTGGACGGGGCTGAGGTCATGGGGGCTCAGACCGCCATCAGTTCCTTTTCTTTCTCGGCCACGACACTGTCGACGTCCTTGATGGACTTGTCGGTCAGCTTCTGGATGTCGTCTTCACCGCGCTTCTTGTCGTCTTCGCTGATCGACTTGTCCTTGAGCAGCGCGGCGATCGCCTTGTTGGCGTCCTGGCGGATGTTGCGGATGGCGATCTTGGCGCCTTCGCCTTCCTTCTGCACCTGCTTGCCCAGCTCCTTGCGGCGCTCTTCGGTCGGCGGCGGCAGGTTCAGGCGGATCACAGTGCCGGCCACGTTCGGGGTCAGGCCGAGGTCGGAGGCGTAGATGGCCTTCTCGACGTCCTTGATCATGCCCTTGTCGAACAGGGTGATGACCAGCGAATGGCCTTCGGACACGCTGATCGAGGCGACCTGGTTCAGGGGGGTGTCGGTGCCGTAGGCCTTGACGGTAATCCGGTCCAGCAGCGACGGCGATGCGCGGCCGGTGCGGATGGAGGTGAGGGTGTGCTTCAGAGCATCGATGCTCTTTGCCATGCGCGTCTGCGCGTCCTGCTTGATATCGTTGAGCATCGCCCGAATCCTGGATGTAACTGGAATCGGGCGATTATAGGCGAATACGGGCCGATACCGGGCCCATCGGGGCCAGTTCCGCCCCGCTGCGTGTGCTGCGGTTGCGGAATCGGCGCCGTTTGCCGGGGCGGCCGGGTTCAGGCAGCGGTATCGCGGCCCTGCACCAGGGTGCCGATGTTCTCGCCGTGCAGGATCTTCAGCAGCTCACCGGGCTGGCCCATGTCGAACACGCGCAGCGGCAGGTCGCTGTCGCGCGCCAGTGCGAAGGCGGCGGTATCCATCACTTCCAGGCCGCGGCGAATCACTTCGTCGTAGCTGAGGGTGTCGAAGCGCACGGCATCGCTGTACTTGTTGGGGTCCTTGTCGTAGACGCCATCGACCTTGGTGGCCTTCAGCAGCAGGTCCGCGCCGATCTCGATCGCGCGCAGGGCAGCGCCGGAGTCGGTGGTGAAGAACGGGCTGCCGACGCCGGCGGCGAAGATCACCAGGCGGCCCTTTTCCAGGTGGCGGATGGCGCGGCGACGGATGTAGTCCTCGCACACATCGTTGATCTTGATGGCGCTCATCACGCGCGCCTTGGCACCGAGCTTCTCCAGGGCGTCCTGCATGGCCAGCGCGTTGATCACGGTGGCGAGCATGCCCATCTGGTCGCCGGTGACCCGGTCCATGCCGCCAGCTGCCAGGCCGGCGCCGCGGAAGATGTTGCCGCCGCCGATGACGAGGGCGACTTCCGCCCCGGCCTGCTGGGCTTCGAGCACTTCACGCGCCAGCCGGTGGATCACCTTGGGGTCGATGCCGTAGTCCTCGTCTCCCATCAGCGCCTCCCCGGAAACTTTCAGCAGGATGCGGCGATAGGTGAGATTGGACATGGTGGCCTCTGGATGCGTGGAAAACGCGGGAATTCTACTGGAAGCCGGGCCGCGGAGCAGGATTATTTTGCTGCACTGCGGCGCCCGTGGCGCGGCCGCCCGGGCGGTGTCGCACCCGCCCCGGTCAGGCCGGGGCAGAGCTCGGCGAGCGAGCGATGACGCGGTTGCGGCCCAGATTCTTGGAGCGGTACAACACGTCGTCGGCGGCCTTCAGAAGGTCCTGAACATCGGCAAAACGCTCGTAGCCGCCCTGGGTGGCCACGCCGGCCGAGAAGGTCACGAACAGGGGGCCTCCCTCCAGTTCGGCCATCGGGGTGTTGACGATGTTGGCCAGGACCCGGCGCACCACTTCCAGCGCCACCGGTTCGGTGGTGTTGGGCAGCAGGGCGATGAATTCCTCGCCGCCGAAGCGGGCCACGGTGTCACTGTTGCGCAGCTGTTCCTGCAGCTTGCTGGCGAACATGCGCAGGACCTGGTCGCCCATCAGGTGGCCGTGGGCGTCGTTGATCTTCTTGAAGTCGTCGAGGTCGATGAAGGCCACCGACAGGGGCCAGCCATGCCGGGTGGCGCGCAGGAACTCCTGTTCCAGCACGGCCTCGAGCTGGCGGCGGTTGAGGACGCCGGTCAGGGCATCGCGATGGGCCTGCTCGGCCAGCCGGTTGGCGCGCGCCTCGAACTCATCGGCGCGCTTGCGGGCCTGGGCGGCGTCCTGCATCTCGCGCAGGTTGCGCAGGGTGGCCAGTTCCTGGGCGTGGTCGATCAGCTGCTGGACGCGCGCCGGGGAGAACAGGGGGGTCTCGAACAGGGCGCCGATGTCCGGCAGTGCCTCGCTGATGCGGGCCAGGACCTGGTCGAACTGGGCGCTGTCCAGCTGCAGCTTGGCGTTGACCAGGTGCAGGGCATGTTCCCGCGCCGCATCGGCGTCGCGGCTCAGCCAGATGTCGGCCACCGCGCCCGAGACGGCGACGCAGGCCTGGAAGGTGTCTTCGGTGGCCTCGGGCTGCTCGCTGCGCGCGATGCTGTCGACCAGGTAGCGCGGCAGTGCCCACGCGTCGGCGATCCAGGCGCCGACGTCGGCATGGCTGCAGTCGAGGTGTTCGCGCTCGAGCGCCACCAGCGCTTCGTTGTCGGCGGCCTGGCGCAGCAGCGGCAGGTAGCGCTCCGGCTCGGCCTGGGCCAGCGCAAGCACACCGATGTCCTGCAGCAGGCCGGCCAGCATCAGCTCTTCGGCCTTGCGCAGGCCGCGCGCCTGGCCAAGCAGGCTGGCGGCGAGGGCGCTGAGAATGCTGCGTCGCCACGCGCGTTCGCGCAGGTCCTGCCCTTCGCCCGGGCCGGTGAGGCCCTGGGTGACGGTAAAGCCGAGGGCGAGGCTGACGGTGGCGTTGAGGCCGAGCATGGTCAGCGCCTGGCCGAGGTTCTCGATCCGGCGACGGCTGGCGTACAGCGGCGAGTTGGCGATGCGCAGCATGCGTGCGCTCAACGCCATGTCGATGGCGATGATGTCGGCGGCGGTGGTGATGTCCGCTTCCGGGTCCTGCGCCAACTCGATGATGCGCAAGGCGATACCGGGCGGCGAGGGCAGGTTGCGGCAGAGCGCCAGGGCGGCTGTCAGCTCGGGAGGCATGGCGGGGCTATTGATGTGTTGTGGCAAGAATACATGGTGTGCGTCACAGATTTGATCGTGGATTCTTGCGTTGTTATGGAAACTGACGTTGGCAATAGTGCGCCGATGCGCCATGCAAGGCAAAACCAGTGGGCAGACTGCATGAGGCAGGCGCGGCAGGTTCTTTGGTAACACATCCGCCGGCGAATGGGGGAAAGTCGGGTGGGCGCGGGGGGCGTCGCGCACGGCCGATTGCGTCATGGGGGCCGGTGGGCGCTACCATTCGCGCTCTCATTCTCAAGGACGCTGCCCCATGACCGTGAAGTCGCTTCAGGAATTCCTGTCCACCACGCAGGAAAAGGATGTCAGCGCCGATGCGTTCGAGCTGGAAAGCCCGCGCATGCTGGAGGTGCGTGTCGATGGGCTGGTGTGGGCGAAGGCGGGGTCGATGGTGGCCCGCAAGGGCGGGGTGAAGTTCACCCGCCAGGGCATCCTGGAACAGGGGCTGGGCACGCTGCTGAAGAAGATGGTGAGCGGCGAAGGCCTGCAGCTGATGAAGGTGGAAGGGCAGGGGCGGGTGTACCTGGCCGATGCAGGCAAGAAGGTGACGCTGCTGCGCCTGGCGGGCGAGTCGATCTTCGTCAACGGCAACGATGTGCTGGCCTTCGAAACCGGGATCGAGTCGAAGATCACGATGATGAAGAAGGTGGCGGGGATGCTGTCCGGCGGGCTGTTCAACATCAAGTTGAGCGGGCACGGGATCGTGGCGGTGACGTCGCACTACGAGCCGATGACGCTGCGGGTGACGGCGCAGGGCGGGCCGGTGTTCACCGATCCGAATGCGACGGTGGCGTGGTCGGGTTCGCTGGCGCCGGAGGTGGTGGCGGACGTGTCGCTGGGCACGCTGGTCGGCCGCGGCTCGGGCGAGAGCCTGCAGATGAAGTTCGCCGGCGAAGGCTGGGTGGTGGTGCAGCCGTACGAGGAAGTGTCGTTCCAGTCCAAGGGCTGAGGCGGTTGTGCGGTTGCGGTTGCGCTGGCAACTGCAACTGCAACTGCAACTGCAACGGCAACTGCAACGCGTCGTTTGGCCCCGGGGTGGGTCGGCGTGGGCGGGTTGGCGTGACACGCCGTGAATACGTCCATGTAGGCTTGTCGAAAACATCCATGTTTTCGACAGTCCCGCCAACCCACCCACGCCAACCCTCCACACATTGGCGGTGTGCAGAGAGAAGGCGGCATGCCGCGCAAGAAACGCCCCTTGCATGCCGCACGCCTGCACCTATGCAGAGGAGGGCGGGCAGCCCCATGCGGGACTGTCGAAAACATGGGTCCGGCGCATGCGCCGGACGGGGTGGGCAGGACGCCCAGCCCAGGCCTTGCCGCAGGCGCAGGAAAGCGCATGCGTGCAAGTTTTCGACAAGCCCCCAGGGATGGGTTTACGGCGTGTCCCGCATGGGGTTGCCCGTCCTCCTCCTCGCGCGGAAGATCAAGACGCTGCTCTTCGCAGAAAACACCCAGATGCCACCCACAAAAAAACCCGGCCGAAGCCGGGTTTTTTCGTTATCGCGCCAGCGCCGAAGCGCAGGCGGGATGGATCAGGCCAGACCGGCCTGCTTCATCACTTCGGCCGCGTAGTCTTCCACGACCTTCTCGATGCCTTCGCCAACGGCCAGGCGCTTGAAGCCGACCACGTCGCCGCCGGCAGCCTTCAGCACCTGCTCGACCGACTGGTTGGTGTCCAGCACGTACGGCTGGCCGTACAGGGTCACTTCGTTGACGATCTTGGCGATCTTGCCGCTGATGATCTTTTCCAGGATGTCGGCCGGCTTGGACTTGTCCTTGTCGGACATCTTGGCCAGTTCGATTTCCTTTTCCTTCGCCACGAAGTCGGCCGGCACATCGGCAGCCTTGTTGTGCGGCGGGTTCATGGCAGCCACGTGCATGGCCAGGCCACGGGCCAGGTCGGCGTCGCCGCCGGCGAGTTCAACCAGCACGCCGATGCGGCCGCCGTGCACGTAGGCAGCGACGTTGTTGGTCGATTCCAGGCGCACGATGCGACGCACGTCGACCTTCTCGCCGACCTTGGCGATGACGGCGGCGCGGGCTTCTTCGACGGTCTCGCCGGTCGGCAGCTTGGCGGCCTTCAGCGCGTCGATGTCGGCAGCGCCCGAGCTCAGGGCGGTGGCGGCAACGGCCTTGGTGAAGTCCAGGAAGTTGCTGTCCTTGGCGACGAAGTCGGTTTCGGAGTTGACTTCGACCAGCACGGCCTTGTTGCCGTCCTGGGCGGCCACGATGATGCCTTCGGCAGCAACGCGGTCAGCCTTCTTGTCGGCCTTGGCCAGGCCCGACTTGCGCAGCCATTCGGCCGAGGCGTCGATGTCGCCGCCATTTTCGGTGAGTGCCTTCTTGCACTCCATCATGCCGGCGCCGGTGCGCTCGCGCAGTTCCTTGACCAGGGAAGCAGTGATTTCCACGGGATTTCCTCACGAAAGAAAGGGGTTGGGCCGGCATGGTGGCCGGCCCGTGTGACAGTGTCCTGTCGTCGCGCCGTCGGCAGCGGACAGGATCGGTGGGCGCGTGGCGCCCACCAGGGGCCTGGATCAGGCCTGGGCTTCGCCCTTGTCGGCAGCGGCCTTCTTGGCCGGAGCGCGGCGAGCCGGCTTGCCTTCTTCGGCGGCCGGGGCTTCGGCGAACTCTTCTTCACGGACGGTGGCAGCGTGCGGGGCAGCAGCCTTGCCTTCCAGCACGGCGTCGGCAGCGGCGCGGGCGTACAGCTGCACAGCGCGGATGGCGTCGTCGTTGCCCGGGATCGCGTAGTCGACCAGTTCCGGGTTGTAGTTGGTGTCGACGACAGCGATCACCGGGATGCCGAGCTTCTTGGCTTCCTTGATGGCGATGTCTTCGTGGCCGATGTCGATGACGAAGATCGCGTCCGGCAGACGGTTCATGTCCTTGATGCCGCCCAGCGAGGCTTCCAGCTTGTCACGCTCGCGACGCAGGCCCAGCACTTCGTGCTTGACCAGCTTGTCGAAGGTGCCGTCGGTTTCGCCGGATTCCAGTTCCTTCAGGCGGGCAACCGACTGCTTGACGGTACGGAAGTTGGTCAGGGTGCCGCCCAGCCAACGCTGGTTCATGAACGGCATGCCGCAACGCTCGGCTTCTTCGCGGATCGACTCGCGGGCGCTGCGCTTGGTGCCCAGGAACAGGATGGTGCCGCGCTTCTGGGCAATGCTGGAAATGAAGTTCATCGCGTCATTGAAGAGCGGAACGGTCTTTTCCAGGTTGATGATGTGGATCTTGCCGCGGGCGCCGAAGATGTACTGGCCCATCTTGGGGTTCCAGTAACGGGTCTGGTGGCCGAAGTGGACGCCGGCTTCCAGCATCTGACGCATGGTGACCTGGGGCATTGCAATACTCCTGAGTGGGAACCGGCCGCCACGGGTAATAGATGGGCGGTCCGCCGTGAGGCGGGAGGTTCCGGGGTTGGGCTTCCCGGTCGTCTCCGTGGCCGAACTCCTTGCGGAGCACCCCGGCACGGATGGGGACGACAGGTGTGGATTCACCGGTGACGTCCGGTGTGGACGGTTTTCACGCGAAGAGCGCGGGAAATCCCGTCGATTATAGCCCGGCTGCGGTACCCAGCGCAATTGGCGGGGTGGCCGGGGCCAGATCGGCCTCCGCAGCATCGTCCAGGCGGGCCCGGAAATGCCCGTCGCGGTAGCCGTCGGCCCGCGCCGGCAGGGACCACCGGCGGGCGTGGCCGGGCAGGACGTAGCCGGCCAGGCCGGTGATCAGCGGATGGCGCCGGCCGCGGCGGTCAACAAAGGCCAGGTCGGCCAGGCGGACATGGCGATGGCCGTCATTGTAGAGGTGGAGGGCCGGTGTGGGCGGATCGCCACCGAGCGACACGGTCAGCTCGGGCGGGCCGGCGGCGACGCCGTCGGCGGCCAGGAACACCGGCAGCGAGACCTGCAGGGGTGGGCTGTCCGGCCCCGCGCGGAGCAGCAGGCGGTAGCTGCGCTCCTGCACAAGCGGGGCGGTATCCAGCCGCACCACGCGCAGCCGCTGCCGGCCGCCCGGTGCGATGGTGAGCTGCGCCGGGCTCAGGGCCACGTCATCGGCCGGGGTCAGCACCTCCTGGTCGGGCGTCTGCACCCAGCGGTACAGCCGGGCGTGGCCCGTCCACGCGCCCGGGTGGGTATTGCGCAGCCAGAGTTCGCCGTCGGCGCTGCCGGCGGGGAGGGTGACCTGCAGCGGAGCGATCTCGAGCGCCTGGCCCGCCGCGACGCCGGGCAGAAGCCCTGCCAGCACCGCGAGCAGCGCCGCCCTCCGCAGGATCAGAAGATGAAGGTGGGGGGCCATGCGCGCTCCGGGCCGGGCGGTGCCGTGTCATCGGCCGGGGCCAGCGCCTGCACCTGCGCCGGTGGCGCGGTGCCATCGCCGCTGCGCTGGTGGGCTGCCTGGCAGGCATCGGCCGCCGGGCCGGACGGCAGACGGCAGGCCTCGACCACCCGCAGGGTGATCCGCAGGGGCGTGGCGGGGGCGCAGAAGGCCGCGGGGGCGGCCAGGCTGGCGATCAGGCTCAACGCCAGCAGGGGGACGGAACGGCGGCGGATCATCCACGTCGACAACAGGGAGGGCGACGGGGTTATCGGCGCTGCGGCGCCACGCTTGAGGGGCGCTGCCGGCCTAGAACGTGATGGTGACCTGGACGCGGTCGTTGTAGCTGCCTTCGGCCACCGCACCGGCCGTGGCCGGTGCACGGCCATAGACGGTGATCGGCTGCGCGCTGCCGGTCCCCGTCTGGGCGAGGGTGTCCACGTTCTGCGCGTCGCCCCAGCGCAGGGTGCGCGCGCTGTCGCGGTACAGCTCATAGGGAATGCTGTAGGCGGCGTTGGTGACGTGCCGCATCCGCCGCACGCTGGTGCCGCCGGCATACAGGCCGTTGTCCAGCGCGACCGTGAACGGCGTGCGCTTCAGGCAGGTGGTGGTGATGGTGGAGGTCTGGTCGATCGCGCTGGCGATGCTGCCGGCGCGGCTGCCGAAGTCCATGTCGGTGGCGACCGTGGCGCTGCACTGCGCGAGCACGTTGGCGGTAACGGTGAACGGGAAGGCGTTGGTGGCGGTCTTGTGCCCGGTGGTGCCGGCAGTGCAGCTCGCCGGGGTGGTCGAGCCGCCCAGAAGGACCTCGTTGTAGGCGTATTCCAGGGTGACCGCGCTGCCGGAGAAACTGCTGGTGTAGCTGCCGAAGGCCAGCGCCTGGTTGGCCGGGATCTGGCCGTAGAGGGTCAGCGTGACTTCGCCATTGCCGCCAAGGACGGGCACCGGATACTTCAGATCGACCACCTGCGCGGGGGGCGTTCCGCCCGGCAGCAGTCCCCACGGGATGGTGCGCGCGGCATCGGTGTACAGCTGGAATGCCATGCTGTCGCCGAAGGTGTTGGTGATGCCGCGGAACGGGGACAGGGTGGTGCCCGTGCTGCCGGTTCCGATGCCGACACAGACCCGTACCGACGCGTCGGCGAGCAGGGACAGGCCGACGGTGCTGCACTGGATCTTGAACGAGACCATCACGTTGGTCGGGGCCGCTGCGCCATTGGTGATGGTGCCAAAGGCGAGCGTACCCGGCGCGGTCGCGGTGCAGGTGGTGGCCGCCCGCGCCGGCGCCGGTGCCAGCCACAGGCACGCCACCAGCGCCGCCAGCCACAGCCCGCTGCGCCAGGCGCTGCTCATGGGGGCACCGGCAGGCAGCGCAGCGGGCCGATGCGCAGGGGCGTACCGTCGGCCGTGCCGACCACCGCGACCTCGACGTCGCAGCGGCCGCGCTCTGTCTCCACGCGCAGGCGGCTCTGCGCCGGCAGATCGTCGAGGTACGCCTCGCCGTCATAGCCCACGATGGTCTGGCGGCCATCGGGCAGGTGCACGCGGCTGCCGGGGGGCAGGGCCGCGCCCTGCGGATCGTGCAGCACCACGGTGGCCTGGCGGGTACGCCGCAGGCCGAACGAAACGCCCAGTCCGGCGTTCTGGCGCGGCGTCACCCAGGTGTCTACCCGATCCGCGCGCATCTCGGCCGGCAGGTCCAGCGTGTCGATGGAGAGGCGATTGCGCTGCCAGGACAGCAGCGGCGTGACCAGCAGCAGGCCGTTGGCATCGGTCACCCCGATCAGGCGGTTCTCCAGCCGCACCGGGATGCCGCCAAACCCGGCGGTGGACACCACCGCGAACGCATCCGGCACCTCGCGTGCGGCGAAGACATGGCCCCCCATCCAGACCAGGCTGCCGGCGGCACTGGCATAGGCGTAGTTGGCATCGCCCTGGCGCGAGGCACCGAACGCGTAGCGGCCCACCCGGTTCAGCCAGCCCAGTTCGGCCAGTCCGCCCGCACCTCCGTCGCCGTCGCGCGCCTGCAGCCGCCAGCCGAATCCGCCCTGGCTGCCGTCGCCCGGCACCGGCTGGGAGACATCCACGGCATACAGGCTGCGGTCGCCGTTGCGTTGGGCCGACACACTGCTCTGGCGGTTGCGGCCCAGGCTGGCCGACACCGACAGGTAGACGCTGCGGTCGTCGCGGTCGGACAGGTCCTGGTTGAACGACAGGTACGCCGACCAGCGCTCGGAGAAGGTCTTGTTCCAGAACAGGCTGGCATAGCGGTTGTCGTCGCCGTCGGGATAGGACAGCCGCAGGTAGCTTGCGCTGATCGCCCCCGCGCGCCCCAGGGTCAGGCCGAGGGTGAGCTGGTCGGTGACATCCGGAGGCAGGGCATCCTGCAGGGCACCCAGGTCGCGGTAGTCGCCGTGGGTGCGGCGGGTGGCGGCATTGACGTTGAACCGCCGGTTGTTCCAGCTGTATCCCGCTGCCCACTGGCCGCCTTCGCGCCCATCCGCGCGGCTGTGGGCATAGGCGGCGTTGAACACGCCGCCGGCGCCGAGCAGCCACCAGCCGCCGGCCCCGGCATTGGCCACGCCACCGCCGCCTTCGGCATGGGCCTCGGCGGTGAAGCGGTTGCTGATGCCGTGCCGCCAGGTGCCGCTGGCCAGCACCGGCGTGTCGTAGGCGAAGGAACGGACGCCGTACTCGCGACGCATCCGGCCCACGCCGAACGACCAGTCGGTGAGGCCCTGGGCGAGCAGCTGCTGGGCGCCGTAGAAGGCGAAGTCCACCGTCTGCATGCGCCCGTAGGCGTCGGTGATCACCACCTGCGCGTTGCCCGCGCCGCTGATGCCGGGCTGGGCGGCGAGCTGGAACGGCCCGACCGGTACCTCGCCGTTGTACTGGCGCAGTCCGTCCACGTACAGCTCGACGCTGGACGGCACCACCGCCTCGCCGAGGAAGGTCGGTGTGGGGGTGAGCACGCGGTACGGCTGCAGCCCGTAGTTGCGGCCGATCTGCACACCGCCCATGCGTACCGGGCGGCTCCAGTCGACGAATCCGCTGAAGAAGTCGCCCACGGTCAAGGTCGTGGCGCTGTCGGGGAAATCCAGTTCCCAGCGGCTGTCCAGGCGGACGCTTTCGCCGTGCCAGTCGCCGTTGCGGCCGTCCTGGTAGGTGCGCAGCAGCTGGGTGCTTTCCAGGACGCCACGGCCGAGGCCGAAGACGCGCCACTGGGTGGTGAGTGCCAGGTTGCCTGCGTCCTGGTTGTGGCTGGCATACACGTCGTAATTGAGCAGGGCGCCCGGCGACGCGCTGGCCACCGGCGTGGGCTCGGCCGCGCGTTCCAGCAGGGTGGTCGGCAGGGTCAGCTGCGACAGCGGCGCGTCCAGGGTCAGGGTCTGCAGCGCCGCGTCGTAGCGCACCACCACGCCGCTCAGGGCGTCCAGCGGCAGCGGTGCTTCGCCCCGCACGCTGAAACCGAGCTGGCGCAGGGTGGCGGCCGGGGCCATCAGGCGGCCGGCGTCGAGCGAAAACGGCAGCAGGCCGCGTGGACTGCGGTTCAGAGTCACGTCCAGGTACAGCGTCTGCGTTGCCGTCAACGGGGTCGGCGCCGGCAGCATGGCGTCGCCCGACGCGCCGATATCGGCCTCGGCCGCGCGTGCGGCCGAGGGCAACAGGCTTGCAGCCAGCGCCATCCGCACGCAGGCCTCAGCGAGACGGTGGCGCAAGGGGGAGCGGGGTCTGGGCCTGCCCGCCATTGATCTTCGCCGAAAGCGTGCCGCCCGCCATCCGGGCTGCGGTGATCTCCAGCGGCCAGCGCATGGTCTGGCCGCTCAGCACATACCCGAGCAGGCCCGGTTGCACGACCTGCGGGCGCGCGGGGTCGCCCAGGGCGAGGTCGGCGATCTGGGCATAGCCGTTGCCGCGGTTGTGCACCTGCAGCGCGATGCGGCCCTCCCCGAGATCAACCACGCTCGCCTGCAGGTCCGGCGCCTGCGGTTGGCCGTCGGCCGGCTGCACGAACACCGGCAACGAATAGCGCAGCACGAACTGCATGCCGCGGCGGGCCGGGTCGAGGGTGGGCACCTCATCCACGATCACCCGGTAGGCGAGCTGTGTGGCGGGGGCCTCCGGCTGCGCGCGGACCACCCG
Organism: Stenotrophomonas sp. GZD-301; assembly: GCF_049310345.1. Lineage (NCBI taxonomy): Bacteria > Pseudomonadati > Pseudomonadota > Gammaproteobacteria > Lysobacterales > Lysobacteraceae > Stenotrophomonas > Stenotrophomonas sp. GZD-301. Next base: position 58,366 of record NZ_JBMOWY010000012.1, read on the forward strand.
TATCAGCTGCTGCTGGCCGGCGGCCAGTGACTGCATGGGCGGGCTCACCGCCAGCTCCGTGGTGAGCTCGAGCGCGTCCTTGCCATCGCGTTGCGTCCAGCGGAACACGCGCGCCTGCACGTCCACCGGCGAGGTGCCGCTGTTGCTGACCCACAACGCATCCGCATTCTGTCGAGGCGTGAGCTGCAGCGAGGTCGGCGCTACCTGCAGGCTGGCTGCCTGGACCGTGCCGGCGATGCCGAACCACAGCCAGGGCAACGCCCGCCATGCCGACGCCCTGGGTCGCCGTGGGCGCCCCGGTCCGAATGTCAGCATGGCAACCTCAGTAGGAAATGGTGGCGGTGACGGTGTCCTGGTAGCTACCGGTGGCGGCGTTGTTGACGCTGGGATTGGCGACCTGGCCGTACACGTTGTAGGCCAGCGGCACGCCGGTGCCGATACCGGCCACGGTGTTGGTGCCCGCGGTGGCGCCCCAGACGGTGTTGTGGCCGGCGTCCTGGTACAGCTGATAGCCCACGAAATTGTTGGTGGTCACCGCCGCATTGGTGTTTTTCATGCGCCGGGTGGTGACGTCATTGGCCGTGCCTGCGTTGGAGCCGGCATTGAGCGCGATGGTGTAGGGCGTCAATGCCGAGCACTGGGCGGTGATCGTGCCCTGGGCGTTGGAGGGGCTGGTGGCGGTGGACAGCGCACTGCCGAAATCCACGTCCGTGGCGGCCGCCGCGGTGATCGTGCAGGCCTTGGTGATGATGATCTTGACGTTGAAGGTGGTCGTATCGGCGGCCAAGGCGGTGGTGGACAGGGCCGCCAGGCCGACACCGACGAGCAGGGGACGCAGGGATCGCATGGGCATTCTCCTTGGACGGGGGTCCTGGATGTTCAGGTCGATGCTGACGTACTGCAGGGAACGGGCGCCGGGCTGGCGCTACCCTGCTTATAGGAGCGGGGTTGTCGGGGGGGTGTGAGGATTTTTGGCCGGATTTGGCGTTTTTTGCGTTCACATGGCCCGCCCGGGGCCTGCCGGCCCCCGGTCAGCCAGCCGAACCTGGGCTGTCAGCGTTCCAGCCGGCCCCGTTCAGTCTGGCTCCGGATCGGCGATAATGGTCGCCATGAGCGTGAATCTGAAAACTCCCCAGGAAATCGAACTGATGCGCATCGCGGGCCGTCTGGCCAGCGAGGTGCTCGACATCGTCACCCCGCACGTCAAGCCGGGCGTGACGACCGAAGAGCTGGACCGCATCTGCCACGACCACATCATCAACGTGCAGAAGGCCACGCCGGCCAACGTCGGCTACCGGGGCTTCCCGAAGACCGTATGCACCTCGGTGAACAACGTCATCTGCCACGGCATTCCCAGCGAAGCCAAGGTCCTCAAGGACGGCGACATCGTCAACATCGACGTCACCGTGATCAAGGACGGCTGGCACGGCGACACCAGCCGCATGTACTACGTCGGCACCCCGTCGGTGATGGCCAAGCGCCTGGTCGACACCACTTATGAAGCAATGTGGCTCGGTATCCGCGCGGTCAAGCCGGGCGCGACGCTGGGCGATATCGGCCATGCGATCCAGAGCTATGCCGAAGCCGAGCGGTTCAGTGTGGTGCGCGAGTACTGCGGCCACGGCATCGGCAAGATCTACCACGACGAACCGCAGGTGATGCACTACGGCCGTCCGGGCCAGGGCCTGGTGCTGCAGCCCGGCATGACCTTCACCATCGAGCCGATGATCAACGAGGGCACCCGCTACAACAAGGTGCTGCCGGATGGCTGGACCGTGGTGACCAAGGACCGCAAGCTGTCGGCGCAGTGGGAGCACATGATCGCGGTCACCGAGACCGGCGTGGACGTGCTGACCCTGTCGCCCGGCGAATCGCAGGTCTGAGCATGCTGCCGGCGAGCCCGATGCTGGACGCGCCGGCCACCTCCGTCGCCGACCCGGAATGGGCGGCGACAGCGCGCCAGTCCCTGCAGCAGGCCGACGCGCGCCTGTACCGGCGTTTCGACCAGGGCGACAACATCGAGCGCCTGCTGGCGTTGCGCGCCCGCGCGGCCGACCACCTGATCCGCCTGGCCTGGCAGCGCTGTCTGCCGGCCGAGAGCGGGCTGGCGCTGTTCGCGGTCGGTGGCTACGGGCGCGGCGAACTGTTTCCGCGCTCGGACATCGACCTGCTGATACTCGGCGAGCCGGCGCGCCAGCGGGCGCAGGAGCCGGCCTTGGCACGCCTGTTCGCGCTGCTGTGGGACTGCGGCCTGCCGGTCAGTCATGCGGTCCGTTCGGCGCACGAATGCACCGAGGCCAGTGCCGACCAGACCGTGCTGACCGCACTGATTGAATCGCGCCCGCTGGTGGCCGACGATGCCGCCCGGCAGGCGCTGAAGGCGGCCGTCAACGTCGACGCACTGTGGCCGCCGCGCGGGTTTTTCCTCGCCAAGCGTGAAGAACTGCTGGCGCGTCATCGGCGCTTCGGCGATACCGCCGACAACCTCGAGCCGGACATCAAGGATGGTCCTGGCGGCCTGCGCGACCTCAACACGCTGGGATGGATGGCGCTGCGTGCGTTCGGCGTGCGCGAGCTGGAGGCCCTGGTCGGTCTGGGGCATCTCGGGCCGGACGAGGCCGCCGCATTGCGCCGCGAGCGTTGCGCGCTGGCGCGGCTGCGCTTCGGCCTGCACCTGGTCGCCAACCGGCCCGAAGAACGCCTGCGCTTCGACTACCAGAAGACCCTGGCCGCACGCCTCGGGTTCGAAGACGACCCGGAGAGCCTGGGCGTCGAGAAAATGATGCAGGGGTTCTACCGCAGCGCCACGGTGGTGCGGCGGATCAGCGACCGCCTGCTGCAGCGGTTTGAAGAGCAGTTCGACGGCGAGGCGGTCCCCGAGCCGGTCAGCGTGGGCTTCTCGCTGCGTCGCGGTTACCTGGCCGCCAACGATCCGCAGTGGCCGCAGGGTGACATCGAACAGGTGTTCGCGCTGTTCTCCAGCTGGGCCTACAACCCGGATGTGCGGGGCCTGCATTCGCTGACCGCGCGTGCGCTGGCCGAATCGCTGGCGGCGCTGCCGGCGTACACCGAGGCCGGTGTCGCGGCGCGCGAGCAGTTCATGGCGCTGCTCCGCAGCCCGCGCGCGGTCGACACGCTGGCGCGGATGGCGCGCCTGGGCGTGCTGGGCCAGTGGATTCCGGCGTTCGCCCAGGTCTCCGGGCGCATGCAGTTCGATCTGTTCCATGTCTACACCGTGGACCAGCACACCCTGATGGTGCTGCGGAACATCGGCCTGTTCGCCAGCAGCCGTGCCGACGAGCGTTTCTCGATCGCCCACGAGGTGTGGCCGCGCCTGCGCAAGCCGGAGCTGCTGCTGCTCGCGGGCCTGTTCCACGACATCGCCAAGGGGCGCGGCGGGGACCACTCCGAACTCGGTGCGGTGGACGCACGCGATTTCTGCCAGGCGCACGCGCTGAGCACCTCGGACACCGACCTGGTGGCCTGGCTGGTCGAGCAGCACCTGCGCATGTCGGTGACGGCGCAGAAGCAGGACATTTCCGATCCGGACGTGATCCACCGCTTCGCCACGCTGGTGGCCAGCCGCGACCGCCTGGACTATCTCTACCTGCTGACCTGCGCCGACATCGCCGGCACCAGTCCCAAGCTCTGGAACGCCTGGAAAGACCGGCTGCTGGCCGACCTGTACTTTGCCGCGCGCCGCGCGCTGCGCGACGGGCTGGAAAACCAGATGCCGGCGGCCGAGCGCGTGGCCGAGGCGCGCGACTCGGTGCGCACGCTGGTGCGCGAACGCGGTTACGACGACGCCACCATCGACCGCCAGTTCGCGGTGATGCCCGATGAGAGCTTCATCCGGCTGCGTCCGGAGCAGCTGGCCTGGCAGGCCGCAGCGCTGGTGCCGGTGAAACAGGGCCAGACCCTGGTCAAGGTGCGCCGGATCACCCCCGACGACCATGCACTGGAAGTGTTCGTGCATTCGCCCGATCGCGATGGCCTGTTCGCCGCGATCGTGATGACGCTGGACCGCAAGGGCTATGGCATCCATCGCGCGCGGGTGCTGGATGGCCCGGTCGATACCATCTTCGACACCTTTGAAGTGACCCCGGCGGACAGTTTCGCCGACGGCGACGCGCCGCGGCTGGAGGCGGCCCTGCGCGATGCGCTGGCCGGCGACCTGTCGCGGCTGCGTCCCTCGCGCCGGGCCATTCCACGCCAGCTGCGCCATTTCCGTTTCGCCCCGCGCATCGAGTTCCGCGACGTCGCCGACGCCGGCAGCAGCAGCACCCGCTTCAGCCTGGTTGCGCCGGATCGCCCCGGCCTGCTGGCCGATGTCGCCTACGTGCTGCGCAACCAGCGCCTGCGCGTGCATGACGCCCGCATCGCCACCTTTGGCGAGCGCGCCGAAGACATGTTCGTGATCAGCGATGAACACGACCACCCCCTGACTGAATCCGCCAGGCAGCAGCTGCACGACGCCATGCTGGCCTGCCTGGACCCTGATCGAAACGCCGGAGACCCCCGCTGATGGCCACCAAGCCGACCAAGAAGACTGCCGCCACCTCTGCGGCGGCCAAGAAGACTGCCGCCGCCAAGGCCGCGCCTGCCGCCAAGACGCCGGTGGCTGCGAAGAAGGCCGCGCCTGCGCCGAAGAAGGCCGCTCCGCGCAGGACGGCCGGCAAGACCGCCGCCAGCCCGGCCGAAAGCGCCGCCAAGCGCACCGCCACCCGCGACGCAACCATCGCCCGCAAGTCGCTGCGCAAGCCGGCCACGCCGGGCGTGGAAGAACTGAAGTTCGGCATCGAGAGCGCCTTCGAGCGCCGTGCCACGCTGACCCTGCATGAACTGGAAGGCTCGACCAAGCCGCTGGTCGGCCGGGTCATCGACGGCCTGGAGACCGGTGAATTCCGCGTGGCCGAACCGGATGGCCACGGCGGCTGGAAGGTCAACGAATGGCTGAAGAAGGCCGTGCTGCTGTATTTCCGCGTCAACGACATGGCCGTGGTCGATGCGCGCCCGGCGCCGTTCTGGGACAAGGTCGAATCGCGCTTCGCCGGCTTCGATGAAGCCAAGTTCCGCCGTGCCGGCGTGCGCGTGGTGCCGGGCGCCATCGCCCGCCGCGGCAGCTACTTCGGCAAGGACGTGGTGCTGATGCCGAGCTTCACCAACATCGGCGCCTACGTGGGCGAGGGCACGATGGTCGACACCTGGGCCACGGTGGGTTCGTGCGCCCAGATCGGCAAACACTGCCACCTGTCCGGCGGCGCCGGCATCGGTGGCGTGCTCGAGCCGCTGCAGGCCAGCCCGACCATCATCGAAGACCATTGCTTCATCGGCGCCCGCTCGGAAGTGGTGGAAGGCTTCGTGGTCGGCCATCACAGCGTGATCGGCATGGGCGTGTTCCTTGGCCAGAGCACCCGCGTGTACAACCGTGCCACCGGCGAGATCAGCTACGGCTCGGTGCCGCCGTACAGCGTGGTGGTGTCCGGCCAGCTGCCGTCGAAGGACGGCTCGCACTCGCTGTACTGCGCGGTGATCGTCAAGCAGGTCGATGCCAAGACCCGCAGCAAGACCAGCGTCAACGACCTGCTGCGCGGTCTGGCCGACTGAGTTGATACCCTCGCTGGCGCAGGCCGCGCGCTACCGCCACCCCTACCCGGGGTGGCCGGGACGCATGCTGCAGCGCCTGCTGGACGGTACGCGCTGGCCGGCCCTGCGGCGCGCGCTGACCCGCGTGCTGCCGGTGCCGCTGCTGCGCAGCGACGTACGCGATGTGATCTACATGACGTGGTGGGTGGATGCCCGCCACGCGCCTGCGGCGCCGCCGGGCTACCGGCTGTTCACCCACGCCGGGCGCACGCCCTACACCGTGTTGACCTATCGTCACGGCCACTTCGGTCCGGCCTTCGCCGGGCCGCTGCGCGCGCTGTTTCCCTCGCCGCTGCAGAGCAACTGGCGCTGGTATCTGCTCCCCGACGGTGACGCTGCGGCCACGCCGGTGGTGCTGTTCGACCGCAACGTAATCGACAGCGTGGCCCACGCGGTGGGCGCCCGTCTGTTCAGTGATGCGATGCAGCCGCACTGGCCGGCACGCTTCGATCACGGCTGCTCCGATGACGGCTGGCACACCCGCATCGAGCCGGGGCAGGGCAGCGCCCCGGCACTGCAGGCGCAGCTGGTGCCGGCGGCGGCATGGCCAGCCGATTGGGCGGCGGGCGCATTCGCCGACCCGCCGCAGGCACTGGCGTTTCTCGCCTGCCAGGAGGCGGCCATTGCCGTGTCCGCCGATGGCCGCACCGCATTGACCCACATCGACCTGCCGATTGCGTTGCCGCAGGTGCAGCCCCTGCGGCTGGTGGGCCGGACGCACTGCCCGCGTGTGGCGGACATGGGCGCCGACCTCGCCGATGCGTTCTGCTTCCGGGTGCCGCAGGTGCCGTTCCGGGTCGTGTCCGAACGCCTGGTGTGACATGCTTCGGCGGTCTTTCCTGATCGATGTTGTGCGGAGCGCGCCATGACCACCACCCTGTACGGACTGAAGAACTGCGACACCTGCAAGAAGGCCACCAAGTGGCTCGACCGCTTCCAGGTGCCGTACACCTTCGTCGATTACCGCGAACACACGCCGTCGCCGGACACCCTGATCGACTGGGCCGCGCAGGCCGGTGGTTTCGCCGCGCTGGTCAACCGCTCCTCCACCACCTGGCGGCAGCTGCCGGACAACCGCAAGGCGGCCGCGTCCGATGCGGAGTGGAAGCTGCTGCTGCGCGAGCATCCGCAGCTGATCAAGCGCCCGGTCGTGGTCACTGCGGACGGCAGCATGACGCAAGGCTTCTCGGACAACGGCTTCAAGCAGCGTTTCGGAGCCGGCGCGTGAACGATGTCCTCGCGCTCACCTGCGACCTGATCGCGCGCGCCTCGGTGACGCCCGACGATGCCGGCTGCCAGGCGCTGCTGGCCGGGCGCCTGCAGCGTGCCGGCTTCGCCTGCGAACACCTGCGCCTGGGCGAGGTCGACAATCTGTGGGCCACCCACGGCCACGGCGCGCCGGTGCTGGTGCTGCTCGGGCACACCGACGTGGTGCCGACCGGCCCGGTCGAGGCCTGGGCCAGCAACCCGTTCGTGCCGCAGATCCGCGACGGCGTGCTGTATGGCCGCGGCGCGGCGGACATGAAGGGCAGCGTGGCCGCGTTCGTGGTGGCCGCCGAACAGTTCGTCGCCGCCCATCCGGACCATCCCGGCACCCTCGCGGTGCTGCTCACCAGCGATGAGGAAGGCGATGCCATCGACGGCGTGCGCCGGGTGGCCGATCTGTTCCGTGCGCGCGGGCAGGGCATCGACTGGTGCATCACCGGCGAACCGTCCTCCACCGCCGTGCTCGGCGATCTGCTGCGGGTGGGGCGGCGTGGCAGCCTGTCGGCCACGCTGACGGTGAAGGGCGTGCAGGGCCATGTGGCCTATCCGCAGAAGGCGCGCAACCCGATCCACCTGGCCGCCGCGGCGCTGGCCGAGCTGACCGCACGCCAATGGGACGACGGGTACGAGAGCTTCCCGCCGACCAGCCTGCAGATCTCCAACATCCATGCCGGCACCGGTGCCAACAACGTGATTCCCGGCGAGCTGCAGGTGCTGTTCAACCTGCGCTACAACCCGCACTGGAGCGCGCCGGTGCTGGAGCAGGAAATCGCCACGCTGCTCGACCGCCACGCGCTGGACTACACGCTGGGCTGGCACCGCAGCGGCGAGCCGTTCTACACGCCGGAAGGCACGCTGCGCCAGGTCGCCCGCGAGGTACTGGGTGCGTTCGCGGGCGCGCCGCCGGAGGAAAGCACCGGCGGTGGCACCTCCGATGCGCGCTTCATCGCGCCGCTGGGGGCGCAGTGCATCGAAGTCGGGCCGGTCAACGCGAGCATCCACCAGGTAGACGAGAACGTCGCGGTGGCCGATCTGGAACGGCTGCCGGCCCTGTACCAGCGCCTGATCGAGCGGCTCCTGGCGTAACCGCGTGGCCGACAGCGTAGAGCCGCCGACAGGGTAGAGCCGACTGTTAGTCGGCTGCTCTTCGCCGGACCACAAAACAGCCGACCAACAGTCGGCTCTACCCGGTAGGCTCTACCCAGCCAGGCATCCCAGCCAGGCATTCCAGCCAGCCGCCCATCACGCCACAATCAACCCGAACGCGGCCAATGCCGCGGCCGCCTGCTGCTGCGAAATCACCGCCTTCTTGAAGTGCTTGGCATCCATCACGTTGAGTCCGCTGATATCGGTGCCGCGCAGGTCGGCGCCTTCGAAGCGCGTCAGCCGGGTCTGTGCATTGCGCAGGCTACCGCCGTTGAACACCGCGTCGCGGAAATCGCAGCCGGACAGCTCCGCATCGGAGAAGTCCATGCCGTCCAGCTGCGCCTTGCGGAAGGACAGGCCGCGCAGGTCGGCACTGACCATCAGGCAGTGGCGGAATTCCAGCGCCCAGCCGCTCACCTCCTGCAGGTGCGCGCCGGTGAGTTTGCAGTCCTCGAACCGCACCGACGACAGCGTCGCGCGGCGCCAGTGACTGTTGTTGAGATCACAGTGCGAGAACTGGCTGTCGCTGAGCAGCGCCGAACTGAAGTCGGCCTGCGCACCCCGGCACTTGTGCCACCGGCTTTCTTCCAGCGACGCGGCCAGCCAGGTCGTCCCCGCCAGCGAGCACTGGTTGAACTGGAAGCCGTCCATGTCCAGCCGCGAAAAGTCGCCGCCGTCGAAGACGCATGATTCGAAAACCGCCGCGCGCGGGTGCGCGGCGATGATCTGCTGCATGCGGTCACGGGTGAGGGTGTCGTCGCGGAAAATTGCGCTGTTCATGCCGCGCATTCTGGGCGAGAAGCACGCGACGAGGCAGACTTGTGACCCGGCCGGATGTGTGTACAGACCCGGCTGGCAGGACGACTTACTCGAACGTCCAGAACGGTGGGGCGATCGCCTCGCGCCAGTACGATTCGGCCGCCATGTAGAAGCCCTGCGCCTCCGCACGGGCGAACCAGCCGGCGGCTGCGTCCACGTTCTTCTCCAGGCCACGCCCACCGCGCCCCTGCACCAGGCCGGCAAGGTACTGGCCGTACACATTGCCCTGGTCGCCCGCGCGGGCATACCAGCGCAGCGCGTCGGCCTTGCTTTCGGTCACGCCGATGCCGGCTTCGTACAGCGCGCCAAGATCGACCTGGGCCTCGGCATCGCCGCGTTCGGCACGGCGCTGGATGCCGGCGATCACCGGGTTCGGCGACGGTGTGGCGCTGACCGGTGTACCGGGCTTGGCTGACCCGCTGGTCGCATCGCGCAGCGCCTGCAGCTTGTACAGCTCGCGCAGGTACACCGCCGAGCGCAGGCGCCAGCGCAGCGCGCCCGTCATATCGCCGCGGCGTTCATACCATTTCTCCAGGTCGTGCATGGCATACGGCGAGCCGTGGTACGCGGCGCTGTGATACCAGCGGAAGGCCTTGCGCGGCGACGGCTTCAGCACGATCGCCTCGGGCTTCTGCGGCGTGTCGCCACTGTCCAGCCGGCCACGCTCCAGGATCGTGCCCAGCTCCTCTTCGGCGCTGGTGGTGTGATGGGTGCGCGGGGTGGTGGCGGCGGCGCGCGCGTACCAGTCCAACGCGCGCGGGTCATTCCAGGCCCGGTACATTCTGGCCACGCGCATCGCCGAGTCGAACTGCCCATCGGCCGCAGCGGCCAGGGCATCACGTTCGGTGTCGCTGACCGGGCGGACAGGGGCGCTATGGCAGCCGGCTAGGGCCAGCAGGGCCAGCGTCGGCAGCAGCGCGGCGCGCAGGCGGGGGAAGCAGAGGGTCATCCATGAGATCCGGAACGGGGCGGGCGATTATCCCCGAGCGCGATGGCGTGCCCGCTGAATCGGTTGCCATCGCAACAGTTGCGCCGTCGCCAAAACCGGGGTACGGTCGATCCATGTCCTCGCTCCTGGCCACCGCCGTCAACACCAATAACCGCAGCAATCTGCGCGCGAATAATCGTGCGCGGCCGATGCGGGACTGCGACCAGGGCTAGAACAGCAACACACGCCCGGACCCAGAAAACCCGCATCGGTCGATGCGGGTTTTTTGTTTTCCGGGTGCAGCACAGGCCCGGGAAAGGTGGCCGGTCGGATACAGACGTCACGTGTATTCCCCCATTCCCAGGAGTTGCTCCCATGTGTTCCATCTTCGGTATTTTCGGCCTGCAGGCCGGTGACGATCTCCCGGCCCTGCGCCGCCACAGCCTCGAGCTGTCCCAGCGCCAGCGCCACCGCGGCCCGGACTGGAGCGGGGTATACGTCGATGACGGCGCCATCCTGGTCCATGAGCGCCTGGCGATTGTCGATCCGGCCGGTGGTTCGCAGCCGCTGCTGTCCGACGACGGCGACCTGGCCCTGGCCGTCAACGGCGAGATCTACAACCACCGTGAACTCAAGGGCGAGCTGGCCCAGCCCTACGCCTTCCAGACCGGGTCGGACTGCGAGGTGATCAACGCGCTGTACCGCCAGGACAGCCCGGCCTCGTTCCTCAACCGCCTCAACGGCATCTTCGCCTTCGCCCTGTGGGACCGCGCCGCGCAGCGCGTGCTGATCGCCCGCGATCCGATCGGGGTGGTGCCGCTGTACTGGGGGCACGACAGCGCCGGCCGCCTGGTGGTGGCCTCGGAACTGAAGTCGCTGGTGGACATCTGCGCCGACGCCGCGCAGTTCCCGCCGGGCCATTGGTACGACAGCGCCACCGACACGCTGACCCGCTATTACGAGCGCCCGTGGCGCGACTACGACGCGGTGGATGGCGTGGCCGCCGACCTGACCGAGCTGCGCGAGGCCTTCGAGCGCGCGGTGCACCGCCAGCTGATGACCGATGTGCCCTATGGCGTGCTGTTGTCCGGCGGCCTGGATTCCTCCCTCGTGGCGGCGGTGGCTGCACGGTATGCGCGTCATCGCATCGAAGATGGCGACCAGAGCGAAGCGTGGTGGCCGCGCCTGCACTCGTTTGCGATCGGCCTGAAGGGATCGCCCGACCTGGCGGCTGCGGCCATCGCCGCCGAGGCGCTGGGCACCGTGCACCACGGCTTTGAATACACCTTCGAGGAAGGACTGGATGCGCTGCCGGAAGTGATCCGCCACGTGGAAACCTACGACGTCACCACCATCCGCGCGTCGACCCCGATGTTCCTGCTGGCGCGCCGGATCAAGGCGATGGGCGTGAAGATGGTGCTCTCGGGGGAAGGCAGCGACGAGATCTTCGGCGGCTACCTGTACTTCCACAAGGCGCCCAACGCACGCGAGTTCCACGAGGAGCTGGTGCGCAAGCTCGATGCGCTCAACAACTACGACTGCCTGCGCGCCAACAAATCGATGATGGCGTGGGGCGTGGAGCCGCGCGTTCCGTTCCTGGACCGCGAGTTTCTCGATGTGGCCATGCGCATCGATGCCCGCCACAAGATGGTGGGGAAGGGCGGCGACGGCGCGCGCCGGATCGAGAAGGCGGTGCTGCGCGAAGCATTCGACGGGTACCTGCCGGAATCCATCCTGTGGCGGCAGAAGGAGCAGTTCAGTGATGGCGTGGGATACGGCTGGATCGACGGGCTGAAGGCGCATGCCGAGGCGCAGATCAGCGACCGGGTCATGGCGGCGGCGGACAAGCGCTTCGTCCACAACCCGCCGCAGACCAAGGAGGCCTATTACTACCGCCACGTGTTCGAGCAGTACTTCCCGACCCAGGCGGCGGCTGAAACCGTGCCGGGTGGCAAGTCGATCGCCTGCTCGTCGCCGGCGGCCATTGCCTGGGACGCGAGTTTCGCGGGCATGGCCGATCCGTCCGGCCGCGCGGTCGCCGGCGTGCACGCCCAGGCACTGGCCTGATCGGTGCGTTGCGGCGACGCCACCGTGTCGCCGCAACGTCGCCTGCTGTCGCGGGGGCGTCGAATCCGTAGAATCCCCGCTTCAATCGATGGGGATCGGTCATGGAAGCAGACACCACCCGCGGCATGCGTCGCAGCGGTTTGGCATGGCGTTATCTGGGCTGGGTGGCGCTGCCGTTGCTGATCGGCCTGGGCCTGGCGCGCTTTGCCGGCCCGGGCGTGCAGGCACAGGTCGCGCATGGCGACGCGGCGCTCGGTGCCGGATGGGCGGCGCATCTGAATGCACCGCTGGGTCTGTTCCTGCTGCAGCTGCTGGTGCTGCTGCTGGTGGCCAAGGGGGCGGGATGGCTGTTTCGCCGTCTCGGGCAGCCCGGCGTCATCGGCGAGATGGCCGCTGGCCTGATGATGGGGCCGCTGGTACTGGGCGCGCTGCTGCCGCAGGTGCATGGCGCGCTGTTCCCGCCCGCGTCGCTGGGCTCGCTCGGGCTGCTCAGCCAACTGGGCGTGCTGATGTTCCTGCTGGTTGCCGGGGCCGAACTGGACCTGGGCGGCCTGCGTGGCCGGCGTCGTTTTGCCTTCGTGGTCAGCCATGCCGGCATCGCGGTGCCGTTCGTGCTGGGCGTGCTGCTGGCGCTGTGGCTGTACGGCGCGCACGCGCCAGGCGGGGTGGGATTCACCGGATTTGCGCTGTTCGTCGGCGTATCGCTGAGCATCACCGCGTTCCCGGTGCTGCTGCGCATCCTGGCCGACCGAGGCATGACCGGCTCGCCGCTGGGCCAGACCGCGATCGCCTGCGCCGCGCTTGGCGATGCCACTGCCTGGTGCCTGCTGGCGCTGATCGTGGCGGCCGCGCAGGCGCAGGGCTGGGTGCCGGCGACGATCAACCTGGTCTGCGTGGTGGCGTTCGTGGCCGTCATGCTGGGCGTGGTGCGGCCGTGGTTCTCGCGTCGCACGATTGCGCCGGGGCTGGAGGGCCGCTGGCTGCTGATCATGCTGTTGATGGCGCTGGGCTGCGCGCTGGTCACCGAGATGCTCGGCATCCACGCGCTGTTTGGCGCGTTCGCCGCCGGTGTGGCGGTCTCCGGCAATGCCACCCTGCGGCACACCGTGGCCACCCGGGTCGAGCCGTTCGCGGTCACCCTGCTGCTGCCGCTGTTCTTCGCCATGACCGGCCTGCGCATGCGCGCCGATGCACTGCAGGCCAGCGATCTGCTGCTGTGCCTGGTGGTGATCGCGGTGGCCACCGTGGGCAAGCTGATCGGCACCTGGAGTGCGGCACGCAGCGCCGGCATGGGCAATCAGGAGGCCTGGAAGCTGGGCGCGTTGATGAACACCCGCGGGCTGATGGAACTGATCGTGCTCAACCTCGGCTACGAGCTGGGCTTCCTCGGCGACCGCCTGTTCGCCGTGCTGGTGATCATGGCGCTGGTGACCACCGCCATGACCGGGCCGCTGCTGAGCGCGATGGAGCGTCGCTGGCGGTAAACGCGTGGTGCGCTACCGCGCCGCGCCCGGCGTCAGTTCCAGCCGGTACACGGTTCTGCCCGGCAGGAACGGGGTCGGTCTCCCCTTCACCCAGTCGTCGTGCCCGGCGCCCCAGAACGGCGACAGCGGATGCCCGCTCTGCCCGCCGGGCATGTGGACCAGGCCGTCGGCCTCGTGGCCCGGGGCGACCACCATCCGCTGTGAGGCGCCGAAGGCCGGCCCCTGCACGCGTGGCATGTCGCGGTCGCCGGGCAGGGCATCGGCCGGCATGCACAGCCAGCGCCGGGCCAGCGCCGGCAGGGCGCGGCTGATCGGATGGCAGATCGCGGCGGTGTTGCGCTCGCCCCAGGTGCGCTGCGCCAGATCCGGTCCCTGTGCGCCAAGGTCGGTGTCGAGTTGGCGGGCGGCATCGGCGAGCAGCGCGTCCCAGCTGGGGTAGGTGGGCGGCAGCAGGTGGGCCGGCCGCTCGGTCACCAGCGGCCAGGCCACCCCGTCGAACTGCGCCAGCCGCGGTGCGAGGTACTGGTCGCCGAGCTGCGCCTTGGCCGGTGCCAGCAGGCCCGTCGTCAGCGCGTCCACCACCTTGCCGCGGAAGCCGCGCGCCAGCCGGTAGCCGACCGAATCGACGGCGGCGTGCCCGTCCCAGTGGCGACTGGCCGCGTCCAGGCGCTTCAACGCGGGGTCGTCGCTGCCCTCGACGACCTGGCGCATCAGCGTCCACCAGCGGGCCATGAACAGCGCACGGTCGTCGAGCTGGATCGCCAGCAGATCCGCTTCGGTGAAGCGCTCGCGCGCCATCAGACGGTCGCGGATCTGCCGCCCGCGCGCGCCCAGGTCATAGCCGCCATTGCCGGCGGTGGCCAGCGCCTCGCCATCGAGGACGCGCCCGTTGGCGGTCCACAGGCGGTGCGAGGGCGGGTCGATCAGGGCCGGCGAGCGGTCGCTGCGGATCGGCCAGGGCGCGCAGTGCGCGCCTGCCGGCTGCGCGGTGCCGGCAGGCGGGCAATCGGCAGCGCGGTCCGGGCGGGCGCCGATCAACCGCCAGGCGATGCGTCCGTTGCGGTCGCCCAGTACCAGGTTCTGGGTCGGAATGCCGGCGCGGTCGGCGATGCGCAGGGCATCGTCGAGGTCGCCGGCGCGCGCCATCGCCGCGAAATCCAGGCGCACCGCGCCGGGCAGCTGCGCGGTCCAGCGCAGCGCCTCGCCGCTGCCGTCCGGACGCACGTGCAGCAGCGGTCCCCACGGGGTCTCGCGCACGCGCAGCAGCGTGTCGGGCTGGCCGGCGACCTGGATGCGCTCGTCGTAGGTCCGGAGGCCGTCGGCCGTGCCGGTCGCAGAGGCCGGCACGTGGACGAAATCGGCGTTGTCGATGTAGCTGTTGGTGAAGCCCCACGCCACGTGGCCGTTGCTGCCGACCACGATGGCCGGCAGCCCGGGCAGCGAGAAGCCGCTGACATCGACCTTCCCGCCGGGCGCCTGCGGATCGGGATAGCGCAGCCGCACCCGGAACCAGAGATTGGGCGCGCGCAGGCCCAGGTGCATGTCATCGGCAACGATCGCGCGGCCGTCGGCGGTGAGGGCGCCGGCCACCGCGAAATTGTTGCTGCCGTGCACGTCCGGCGCGGCGAGGGTGGCCGTCGCGGCGGGCGCCGCAGACGTGGGCTGGCGCAGATCCAGCACGTCGGCGCCGGGCAGCCGCGCATTGCCGCGCGGGGCACCGAACAAGGGCGCATCCCATTCGCTGCCGTCATGGGCGAGCAGCGCATACAGCGCCGGCGGCACCACCTCGCGCAGGCGCGCCATCGCCAGTTCGTCCTGGTTGCGGGGGTCCTGCAGGTCGGCATACATGGCCAGCCCGGTCAGCACGCTGTCCTCTGCCGCCCACGGGGCCGGTGACTGGCGCAGCAGCAGGTACGGCCACGGGCGCACGCGCAGGCCGGCCACGCCGGCGTTCACGCCGGCCACATACGCGTGGATTACCTCGGTCTGCGCACCGATGGCCTCGGCCAGGTGCGCCCGGGTCCGGGCGCGCAGACGGTGCACGCGCATCCGCTGGTCCATTTCGACGGCGGCCGGGCCGAACAGCGCGGCCAACTCGCCGGCTGCGGTGCGGCGCATCAGGTCCATCTCGAAGTAGCGCTCCTGCGCATGCACCAGCCCCAGTGCCTGCATCGCATCGGCCTGGCTGCCGGCGTCGATGGTGACCACCCCGAGCGCATCGCGGGTGACGCTCACCGGGCCCTGCAGACCCGCCAGCGGCTGCGTGCCGTCCAGCGCGGGCAGGCTGCCACGCAGCAGCCACCACACGGTGGCGATGACGACGATGACCAGTACCCCCAACAGCCACAGCACCCGCGTGAGCCAGCGACGCATCCCGCGCCCCCCGATGACGGTGTTGGCCGATTGTAGGCGCCAACTGCGACTGATTCCGATTAGATCATTGGGATTTTGGATGGGGCACCATGTGCGCCATCGATCCACCAGGAACCCCCACCATGAAAGGCAATCCGGACGTCATTGCGTGCCTGAAGGAACTGCTGCGCGGCGAATTGGCCGCGCGTGACCAGTATTTCATCCACTCGCGCCGCTACGAGGACCAGGGCCTGTTCGCGCTGTACGAGCGCCTGAACCATGAGATGGAAGAGGAAACCCAGCACGCCGATGCGCTGCTGCGCCGCATCCTGTTCCTCGGCGGGGACCCGGACATGCGCCCGCATGCGTTCGAGCCCGGCACCACGGTCGAGGACATGCTGCAGAAAGACCTGGACACCGAGTACAGCGTGCGCAACAACCTTGCCGCCGGCATGAAGCTGTGCGAGCAGCACCAGGATTACGTGAGCCGCGACATGCTGCTGGTCCAGTTGAAGGACACAGAGGAAGACCACGCCTGGTGGCTGGAACAGCAGTTGGGCTTGATCAAGCGCATCGGCCTGGCCTTGTACCAGACCAGCAAGATGCAGGCGAAGGGCACCGCCGCGCACTGACGTACGCCCTTGTTCCACCGCGCGCCAGCCAGCCTTTCGCCAGCACGCCGCAGCCACCCGCGTCCGCCCGCCAGCAACCGCCAGCCAGCCGACGTTGAAGCAAACAAAAAGGCCGGGGAAACCCGGCCTTTTTGTGTGCGCGTCCGCCGTCGGCGTTACTCGACCGCCAACCCTTCGACCTTCTGCCAGCCACGCGGCAGCAGGTGGCCGCGCGTGGCACGCGTACCCAGGTAGGTGTCCAGATCCTTGAACGACAGGTTCATCGTCCGCTGGCCGCTGCGCACGAGCAGGGTGTTGCCAGGGCTCACCGACACCACCGCCACCACGCGCTCGGTGGCGAGCTTGGCCTTGGGGATGTCGATGATCTTGTTGCCCTTGCCCTTGTCCAGTTCCGGCAGGTCGCTGGCCGCAATCGCCAGCAGGTTGCCCGAGCTGGTCACCGCCACGATGCGGTCCGTGTCCGGATTGGCGACGATGGCCGGGGTCAGCACCTTCGACCCGGAGGTGAGGTTGAGCATCGCCTTGCCGGCCTTGTTGCGGCCGGTGAGGTTCTCGAAGCGCGTCACGAAGCCATAGCCATGCGTGGACGCCAGCACGAAGCGGGTGTTGTTCTCGCCGCTGGCCAGCGTCATGAAGGCGCTGCCCGGCGCCGGCGAGAAGCGGCCGGTCAGGGGCTCGCCGTTGCCGCGCGCGGAGGGCAGGGTGTGGATCAGCGTGGAATACGCGCGGCCCTCGCTGTCCAGGAACGCCACCTGCTGGGTGCTGCGTGCACGCACCGACCCCAGCAGCGCATCGCCGTCGCGGTAGGACAGCGTGGCCGGGTCCATGTCGTGGCCCTTGGCCGCGCGGATCCAGCCCTTCTCCGACAGCACCACGGTCATCGGCTCGCTGGGCACCAGCTCGGTTTCGTCGATGGCCTGCGCCGCACCACGCTGCACCAGCGGCGAACGACGGTCATCGCCGAACTTCTTCGCATCGGCCACCAGCTCGTCGCGGATCAGCTTCTTCAGCTTGGCCTTGCTCTCCAGGATCGACTGGATCCTGCTGCGCTCCTTGGCCAGCTCGTCCTGCTCACCACGGATCTTCATTTCCTCCAGGCGCGCCAGCTGCTTCAGCTTGGTGTCGAGGATGTACTCGGTCTGTTCCTCGCTCAGTTTGAAGCGCGCGATGAGCGCCGGCTTGGGCTCGTCCTCGGTGCGGATGATGTGGATCACTTCATCGAGGTTGAGGAAGGCGATCAGCAGGCCGTCCAACATTTCCAGGCGGCGCTCGACCTTCTGCAGGCGATGGTTGAGGCGGCGGGTCACGGTGGTGCTGCGGAACTGCAGCCACTCGCTGAGCAGCATCTTCAGGTTCTTCACCTGCGGACGCCCGTCCAGCCCGATCACATTGAGGTTGACCCGGTAGCTGCGCTCCAGGTCGGTGGTGGCGAACAGGTGGCCCATCAGCTGTTCGGCATCGACGCGGTTGGAGCGCGGCACCAGCACCACCCGCACCGGGTTGGCGTGGTCGGATTCGTCGCGGATGTCTTCCAGCCACGGCAGTTTCTTGGCGCGCATCTGCGCGGCGATCTGCTCGATCACCTTCGACGGCGATACCTGGAACGGCAGCGCGTTGACCACGATGTTGTTGTGTTCCTTCACGAACGTCGAGCGCGCCCGCACGCTGCCGTTGCCGGTCTCGTACATGTTCCGCAGGTCGGCCAGCGGGGTGATGATCTCGGCGAAGCTCGGGTAGTCCGGCCCCTTCACGTGCTCGCACAGGTCGGCCACGGTCGCATCGGGATCATCCAGCAGGTGCAGCAGGGCGCTGACGATCTCGTTGAGGTTGTGCGGCGGCACGTCGGTGGCCATGCCCACGGCGATGCCGGTGGTGCCGTTGAGCAGCAGGTGCGGCAGGCGCGCCGGCATCCAGGTCGGCTCTTCCAGGGTGCCGTCGAAGTTCGGGGTCCAGTCGGTGGTGCCCTGGTTGATTTCGCCCAGCAGCACTTCGGCGATCGGGGTCAGCTTGGATTCGGTGTAACGCATCGCCGCGAACGACTTGGGATCGTCGGTCGAACCGAAGTTGCCCTGGCCTTCGATCAGCGGATAGCGGTACGAGAACGGCTGGGCCATCAGCACCAGTGCTTCGTAGCAGGCGCTGTCGCCATGCGGGTGGTACTTGCCGATCACGTCGCCGACGGTACGTGCGGATTTTTTTGGCTTGGAGCCCGCGTTCAGGCCCAGCTCGCTCATCGAATAGATGATGCGGCGCTGCACCGGCTTGAGCCCGTCGCCGATGAACGGCAGTGCGCGATCGAGCACCACGTACATCGAATAGTCCAGGTACGCCCGTTCGGCGTATTCGCGCAGGGGCAGCTGTTCAAAGCCGTGGAAGGCGGGGCGGGCGAGATCGGTCATGCGGGATTGGTACCTGTGGCAAGGGACGGCGACGGCTGTCGCCCTCGCAGGCGGACGATTATCCGGATGCGGCCGGGGATGCCAAGCCGCGTGATGGGTTGAGTGGCTGTCCGTTGCGCGCCAGATAGCGCCCGGGCGGGCAACCGAAGTGGCGGCGGAACACCGTGACGAAGGCGCTGGGGCTGCTGAACCCCAGTTCGTGGGCGATGTCGGACACCCCCTGGCCGTCGGAGAGGCGGCGCAGACCCTCGGCCAGGCGCGCCTGCTGGCGCCACTGGGCGAAGCTGAGCGTGGTCTCGTCGCGGAAGTGTCGGGTCAGTGTACGCGGCGACAGCCCCGCCCACTGCGCCCACTGCTCCAGGCTGCGGCCGTCGGCCGGATTGGCGATCAGCTGCGAGGCGATCCGCAGCAGCCGCCGGTCCTGCGGCATCGGCAGGTGCATGCGCTGGCGCGGGGCGTGCCGCAGTTCGTCCAGCAGCACCTCGATCATGTGCTGCTGGCGCGGGCTGGCGGCTTCCGCAGGCGGCCATTCGGTGACGCGCAGGGCCAGCGCCTGCAGCAGGTCGGAGATGGCGACCACACACGGTTCGTCGGGCAGTTCGCGGGTCAGCTCGGCACTGATGATCACGCCCCAGCCCCGCAGCGGGCCGCAGATATCCACCGTGTGCGGCTCGGCCGGGGGCATCCAGCCGGCGCAGCCGGGCGGCAGCGACCAGTTGCCGTGCCGGGTGCGGATGTTGAGCAGGCCGGCCTCTACGCTGATCAGCTGGCCGCGCCGGTGCTGGTGCCAGTCGATCTCGCGCTCCAGCCCGTTGGCGCTCTCGACGCGGAAGCCGAGCACGCCCAGCCCATCGTCGCGCTCGAACCAGTCGAGCACGTTGTTGCGGATCATCTGGGCGGCGATGGGGTCGGGCGCTGGCCGGAATGTGTCATTCATTGACCATATTGTAATACCGGGCCAGTCCCGGGCGCCATTAAGGTGGCGTCCTCCCATTGTTCTGCGTGCTGCAACACAGCATTTGGTTCCAGATTGAATATTTCCATTGAGAAATATAATTTTTGGAAGAGAATGCTCCCCATGATCTGTCCCGAAACCACGCCTCCCAGCTTCGGACTGCTGTTGCGCCAGGTGCGCGATGGCCTGGTCCGTCAGCTAGACACGTCGATGGCCGAAGAAAACCTCGGCATCGGGTTCACCCACTACCTGGGCCTGAAGGTGCTGTCGGCGCGCGCGCCGTGCACCGCCAACGAACTGGCCCAGGCCCTGGACCAGGTGCCCAGCGCCGTCACCCGGCTGCTGGACAAGCTCGAAGCGATGGGCTGCGTGCGGCGTGAGCCGCATGCCCAGGACCGTCGGGCGCTGCAGATCGTGTTGACCGACGACGGCCGCCAGTTGTGGGCCCGGCTGAAGCAGCGCGGCGACCAGACGATGAACGACGCCATGCGCGACCTGTCCGAGGACGAGCGCGCGCAGCTGCATTCCCTCATGACCCGTGTACGTGACTCCCTCAATTCGCCATGACTTCCCTCTCTGATCGCTCCTCTTCACTGCGCCCGCTGCGGCCGGTGCTGCTGTCCGTGCTGGCGCTGGCCCTGGCCGCGTGTGCCAGCACCGGCGGCCTGGAACCCAAGGCCGCGCTGCTCGACGCCGACAGCCTGCAGACCCAGCGCACCCTGGCCAACCACGGCCTGAGCCAGCCGGGCTGGCCGTCCACCGACTGGTGGCGCGCGCTGGGTGACCCCCAGCTCGACGCCCTGATCGCTGAAGGCCTGCAGCGCAACCCCAGCCTGGATGCGGCCGATGCACGCCTGCGCCAGGCCCGCGCGCAGATCGGCAGCGCCCATGCCGACCGCCTGCCGAGCGTGTCCGCCTCCGGCGGCTACACCGGCGTGCGCCTGCCCGAATCGATGGTCGGCGACGAACTGGGTGGCAGCTATGCCGGCAGTGGCCAGGCCTACCTCAGCGTCAGCTACGGCATCGACCTGTGGGGCGGCAAGCGCGCCGCCTGGGAAGCGGCCGTGGACAGCGGCCATGCCGCCGCGGTGGACGCGCAGGCCGCGCGCCTGAACCTGTCGGCGGCGATCGCCGAAGCGTATGCGCAGCTGGGCTACGCATGGCAGCTGCACGATGTGGCCGGCGAAGAACTGGCGCGCGCGCAGAAGACCCTGGACCTGACCCGCCAGCGGCGCGCCGCCGGCATCGACAGCGACCTGCAGACCCGCCAGGCTGAAGCCCGCATCCCGGCCGCGCAGCAGCAGCAGCAGGCCGCGCAGCAGCAGATCGACGAAGCGCGCACCGCGCTGGCCGCGCTGGTCGGGCAGGGCCCGGACCGCGGCCTGCAGATCGCGCGCCCGCAGGTGCTGAACCCGCTGGCGTTGCAGCTGCCGGGCGTGCTGCCCAGCGAACTGCTGGGCCGTCGCCCGGACATCGTCGCCGCGCGCTGGCGCGTGGAAGCGGCCCACCGCGAGATCCACGCGGCCAAGGCGCAGTTCTACCCGAGCCTCAACCTCACCGCGCTCGGCGGTGTGGTCTCCAGCGAGGTCGACCAGCTGCTCAAGAGCGGTTCGACCTTCGCCTTCCTGGGCCCGGCGCTGAGCCTGCCGATCTTCGATGGGGGCCGCCTGCGCGCCAACCTGGACAAGACCGACGCGCAGTACGACCTGGCCGTGGCCGACTACAACCAGTCGGTGGTCAACGCGCTGCGCGATGTCGCCGACCAGGTCAACGCGGTGCGCTCGCTGGCCGATCAGGCTGCTGCGCAGGCCCAGGCCGTGAGCACCGCACGTGCCGCCCACGACCTGGCCGAACAGCGCTACCGCGCCGGCATCGGCAGTTACCTGGACGTGCTCAGCGTGGAAGAGCAGCTGCTGCTGTCCCAGCAGCGCCTGGCCGGGCTGCAGTCGCGTCAGATCCTTGTTTCGGTGCGCCTGAGCCAGGCGCTGGGCGGCGGTTTCACCCCGTCCAGCGACACCGCCACGGTTGCCGCCACCCCCGAATCCTCGCATTCCTGAGAGTCATCCCATGAGTCAGACCTCCGCCCCCGCTGCCGAGAACGCAGCTCCCTCCCGTCGCGGCAAGCTGCTGCGCGGCCTGCTGGTCATCGTGGTGCTGCTGCTGGCCGCCCTGGCCCTGTGGTACTTCATGTTCGGCCGCTGGTTCGAAGAAACCGACGATGCCTATGTGCAGGGCAACCAGGTGCAGATCACCCCGCTGATCAGCGGCACCGTGGTGGCGATCAACGCCGATGACGGCATGCGCGTGGCGCGTGGCCAGCTGCTGGTGCAGCTGGACCCGGCCGACACCGAAGTGGCGCTGCAGCAGGCCGAAGCCAACCTCGCCAAGACGGTCCGCCAGGTGCGCGGTCTGTACCGCAGCGTGGAAGGCGCGCAGGCCGAGTTGAATGCCCGCCAGGTCACGCTGAACCGTGTCCGCGAGGACTTCAATCGCCGCAGGAACCTGGCCGCCACCGGCGCGATCTCCAACGAAGAGCTGGCGCACGCCCGTACCGAACTGGCGGCTGCCGAAGCCGCGGTCGCCGGTTCGCGCGAGACCTTCGAGCGCAGCAACGCGCTGGTCGACGACACCGTGATCGCCACCCAGCCGGACGTGCAGGCTGCTGCCGCGCAGCTGCGCCAGGCGTACCTCAACAACGCCCGCGCCGGCATCGTCGCGCCGGTGGCCGGCTATGTCGCCCGTCGTTCGGTGCAGGTGGGCCAGCGCGTGCAGCCGGGCAATGCGCTGATGGCCGTGGTGCCCACCGAACAGATGTGGGTGGAAGCCAACTTCAAGGAAACCCAGCTGCGCCACATGCGCCTGGGCCAGGAAGTGGAACTGCGCTCGGACCTGTACGGCGGTGATGTGACCTACAAGGGCCGCATCGACAGCCTGGGCCTGGGCACCGGCTCGGCGTTCTCGCTGCTGCCGGCGCAGAACGCCAGCGGCAACTGGATCAAGATCGTGCAGCGCGTGCCGGTGCGCATCGCCATCGATGCCAAGCAGCTGGCCGAGCACCCGCTGCGCATCGGTCTGTCGATCAAGGCCGAAGTGAGCCTGCGCGACCAGAAGGGCACCGTGCTGCCGACCGAAACCGCCAAGGGCCAGGTGTTCGATACCGACGTCTACGCCAAGCAGCTGCACAGCGCCGACGATGTGATCCACCAGATCATCCAGAGCAACCTGCCGCAGCAGGCCAAGGCAAGCTGAGGCCACCATGTCCGCACAAGCTCCCGCCGCACCCGGTATGCCGGGTGCGCCAGGGACGACAGCCGGCTTCAAGCCGGCCAATGTCGCCCTGTGTACCGCCGGCCTGGCGATGGCCTCGTTCATGCAGGTGCTCGACACCACCATCGCCAACGTGTCGCTGCCGACCATCGCCGGCAACCTGGGCGCCAGTTCGCAGCAGGCGACGTGGGTGATCACCTCGTTCGCGGTCAGCACCGCGATCGCGCTGCCGCTGACCGGCTTCCTGAGCCGTCGCTTCGGTGAGACCAAGCTGTTCGTGTGGGCCACGCTGGCCTTCACGCTGGCCTCGCTGCTGTGCGGCCTGGCGCAGAGCATGGGCATGCTGGTCGTATCGCGTGCGATCCAGGGCTTCGTGGCCGGTCCGATGTACCCGATCACCCAGAGCCTGCTGGTGTCGCTGTACCCGCGCGAGAAACGCGGGCAGGCGCTGGCGCTGCTGGCGATGATCACCGTGGTGGCGCCGATCGCCGGCCCGATCCTGGGCGGCTGGATCACCGACAACTACAGTTGGGAATGGATCTTCCTGATCAACGTGCCGCTGGGCATCTTCGCCGCGCTGGTGGTGGGCAACCAGCTCAAGGGCCGCCCGGAGCACACCGAGAAGCCGAAGATGGACTACGTCGGCCTGATCACGCTGGTCATCGGCGTGGGTGCGCTGCAGCTGGTGCTGGACCTCGGCAACGACGAGGACTGGTTCAGCTCGGGCAAGATCGTGGTGCTGGCCTGCGTGTCGGTGGTGGCCCTGGCGGTCTTCCTGATCTGGGAACTGACCGACAAGGACCCGATCGTGGACCTGCGCCTGTTCCGCCACCGCAACTTCCGCGCCGGCACGCTGGCGATGGTGGTGGCCTATGCGGCGTTCTTCAGCGTGGCACTGCTGATTCCGCAGTGGCTGCAGCGTGACATGGGCTATACGGCGATCTGGGCCGGTCTGGCGACCGCGCCGATCGGCGTGCTGCCGGTGATCATGACCCCGTTCGTCGGCAAGTACGCGTCGCGCTTCGACATGCGCATGCTGGCCACCATCGCCTTCGTGTTCCTGTCCTTCACCAGCTTCCTGCGTTCGGGCTTCAACCTGCAGGTGGACTTCGGCCATGTAGCCGGCATCCAGCTGATCATGGGCATTGGTGTGGCGCTGTTCTTCATGCCGGTGCTGCAGATCCTGCTGTCGGACCTGGACGGGCGCGAGATCGCGGCCGGTTCCGGCCTGGCCACCTTCCTGCGCACGCTGGGCGGTAGTTTCGCGGCGTCGCTGACGACGTGGCTGTGGGCGCGGCGCACGCAGGAGCACCATGCGCACCTCACCGAGCATGTGTCCGGCTACACGCCGGGCATGCAGGACCAGGTGACGGCGATGGGGCAGGGTGATCTGCAGCATGGCGCGGCCGTGCTCAACAACATGATCAACCACCAGGCATCGCAGATGGGCTTCAACGACATCTTCTTCCTGCTGGGCTGGATCTTCCTGGCCATCATCGCCTTCCTGTGGCTGGCCAAGCCGCCGTTCGGTGCAGGGGCGGGTGCGGCCTCGGCCGGTGGGCATTGATCGGCATCTGAACTGCAACGCAGAGAACCCCGTCGAAAGCGGAGCAGCAGCTCATCTGCACTGCCGCTGGCTTGGTCGGGTACGGGAGGAGCGGCGGGACACGCCGCAAGTACGTCCGTGTAGGCTCGTTCGCGCCATCCGTGGCGCTCTACGGTCCCGCCACTCCACCCATACCCGCCCCTGAAAGTGAGTCGGTGCGTGACGAACAGTCCACGGCCAAACAGCCAAACAGCAGAGCGCGAAACAGCTGAACAACGGTCGGCTCCACCGCCTTGCGTTGCTGTTCGATAGGCGCCGACCAACTGTCTGGGGTGGGGGTGTGTGGGGGCGCGGGGCCGTTGCGCCGCATGGATGCGGCGCACGAGCCTACACGGACGTACTTGCGGCGTGTCCCGGGAACCCGCACACCCCCGCCCAGCCCGTCGCAGGCACAGAAGCAACGCTCTGGCTTCAGCGTCGGCTTCTAAAAAACCCATCTGCACTGCCGCTGGCTTGGTCGGGTACGGATGGAGCGGCGGGACACACCCCAAGCGCAGCCCGTTCTGATCGTTCGCTTCATCCGTTCCGCTCTA
>NZ_JBMOWY010000013.1:0-102927 GCF_049310345.1 Stenotrophomonas sp. GZD-301
ATGGCGCCCACGAGCCTCCAGGGATGGATTCACGGCGTGTCCCGCCAGCCCATCCGCACCGACCCAACCAGCAGCACCGCCATGCCGACGTTGACGTTGACGTTGAAGTTGACGTTGAAGTTGACGCCGCCGTCGATCAGAGAATCTGCGCGGTCACCGCAACGAAGTGGCAGACGCTGCCGCCGATGACGAACAGGTGCCAGATCGCGTGGGAGTAGGGGATCGATTCGCGATGGTAGAAATAGGTGCCCAGCGTGTAGGACAGGCCACCGGCCAGCAGCCAGCCCAATGTCCAGCCATCCAGCGAGGCCCACATCGGCTTGATCGCGACCAGCACCATCCAGCCCATCGCAATGTAGATCAGCGTGGACAGCAGCTTGAAGCGGCCGGTGTAGAACAGTTTGAACACCACGCCGAACAGCGCCAGTGCCCAGATCGCGGTGAACATGCCCCAGCCCCACGGCCCGCGCAGGCCGATCAGGGTGAACGGCGTGTACGTGCCGGCGATCAGCAGGTAGATCGCGCAGTGGTCGAATACTTTCAGCCGGCCCTTGGCGATCGGGTGCTGGATGGCGTGGTACAGCGTGGAGGCGGTGTACAGCAGCAGCAGTGCCACGCCGAACACGATCGCGCTGGCCAGTTGCCAGCCGTCGCCATAGATGGCGGCCAGGGTGATCAGCACCGCGCTGGCAGCGAGCGCGGCGACCGCGCCGAGCCCGTGGGTCAAGGCGCTGGCGATTTCTTCACGTACGGAGACGACAGAGGTCATGGCGATGATCGGGTGTGCGGGGAGGGGGAGCCCGCTCCCCTCTATCATCGCCGCGATGGGCCGTGCATGCACGCGCGCCTGTTCAGCCGGCAGGGATCAGCCGACCGAGATGCTGTGCGCCGCCTCGCGCGTTGCCGCGAAGCGCACGTCCGGCGCACGTTCCTGCGCCAGCTGCAGGTTGACCCGCGTCGGTGCCAGGTACACCAGCTGGCCGGCCGCATCGATGCTGAGGTTGCCCGCGTTCTTCTCGCGGAACTCTTCCAGCTTCTTCTCGTTGCTGCAGGTGACCCAACGCGCCGTGGTCACACTGACCGGCTCGAAGGTCGCCTCCACACCGTACTCGTCCTTCAGGCGGTAAGCGGCCACGTCGAACTGCAGCACGCCCACTGCGCCCAGGATCAGGTCGTTGCTCATCAACGGCCGGAAGAACTGGGTCGCCCCTTCTTCGGACAGCTGCGCCAGGCCCTTCTGCAGCTGCTTGAGCTTGAGCGGATCACGCAGGCGCGCGCGGCGGAACAGCTCCGGCGCGAAGTTCGGAATGCCGGTGAAGCTCACCGCTTCGCCTTCGGTGAAGGTATCGCCGATGGAGATCGTGCCGTGGTTGTGGATGCCGATGACATCGCCCGGCCACGCCTCGGCGGCGATCTCGCGATCGCTGGCCATGAAAGTCAGCGCGTTGGCCAGCTTCATTTCCTTGCCGCTGCGCACGTGGAACGTCTTCATGCCCGCCGCGAAACGGCCCGAGCAGACGCGCATGAACGCCACGCGGTCGCGATGCTGCGGGTCCATGTTGGCCTGGATCTTGAACACGAACCCGGTCAGCTTGTTTTCCTGCGGCGCGATCACCCGGCCGGTGGTGGCGCGCGGCTGCGGCGACGGGGCGTGCTCGACGAAGAAGTCCAGCAGCGGCTGCACGCCGAAGTTGTTCACGCCCGAGCCGAAGAATACCGGGGTCTGCTTGCCGGCCAGATAGGCCTCCACGTCGAACGGGTGGCTGGCGCCCTGCACCAGTTCCAGTTCGTCGCGCAGGTCGGCCAGCATGCGCTCGCCGATCTTCTCGGCCAGGCCCGGCGAGTCGATCGACGGGAAGATGGTCGAGTCCTGGCGGGTGAAGTTGCGGCCCTGCTCGTACAGGTGCACTTCGCCGCTGATCAGGTGGACCACGCCCTTGAGGCGCTGGCCCATGCCGATCGGCCAGGTGACCGGTGCGCACTGGATGCCGAGCACGCTTTCCACTTCATCCAGCAGATCGATGGGCTCCTTGCCTTCGCGATCGAGCTTGTTGATGAAGGTCATGATCGGCGTGTCGCGCAGGCGGCACACTTCCATCAGCTTGATGGTGCGCTCTTCCACGCCCTTGGCCACGTCGATCACCATCAGCGCCGAGTCCACCGCGGTCAGCACGCGGTAGGTGTCCTCGCCGAAGTCGGCGTGGCCGGGGGTGTCGAGCAGGTTGACGATCTTGCCCTCGTACGGGAACTGCATCACCGACGAGGTGACCGAGATGCCGCGCTCCTTTTCCAGTGCCATCCAGTCCGAGGTGGCATGGCGCGCGGCCTTGCGCCCCTTGACCGAACCGGCCATCTGGATCGCGCCGCCGAACAGCAGCAGCTTTTCGGTCAGCGTGGTCTTGCCGGCGTCAGGGTGGGAAATGATGGCGAAGGTGCGGCGGCGCGCAGCTTCGGTAGCGACTTCGGACATGGCGTGACGCGCCCGCCCGGGGCGCTTTTCAAAGAGATAAGCCGCCGATTATACCGGGCCGCCGGGGTTGGCGGGTCAGGGCGCGGCGGCCGGGTCGCCGGCAGTGGCCTCACGGGCGAAATGCAGCTCGCCCTGGGGCGCCACGATGCGCACCGGAATCGAGCGCAGCTGCATGCCGGTATTGGCCTGGACCACGAAGTGCAGGTGTGGGGCCGTGCTGTAGCCGGTGTTGCCCGAAACGCCGATGCGCTGGCCGGCCTCGACCCGCTGGCCGCTGCGGACCAGCACACCATTGGCCTGCAGGTGGGCGTAGACCGCCATGCTGCCGTCTTCATGCAGCACCCGGATGAAGTTGGCGCGGTCCCGGTCGCGGGCCGGGTCCTGGCCGTTGTCGCGGAAGTTGCCCTGCACCTGCATCACCTTGCCGGCGCGCGCGGCCAGCACCGGCGTGCCCTCGGGCAGGGCGAAATCGACCGCGTCGCGGTTCTCGGCGTCGGTGTGGCTGAAACGGCCCTGGGGCGCCTGGGTCACCTGGAAGCGCTTGGCATCGAACGGCAGCTGGTACGCGACGTCCATCGGCCGCGCCGCCGGATCGCCCGGCACCGCATCCAGCAGCAGATTCAACCGCTGGGTGTCCGGCGGCAGCTGCAGGCGCGTCACCACCACGCTGGCCGAGCCGGGCAGGACGGTCTGCATCGGCAGCCCGGGCAGCGCCACGGCGCCGGCGTCCTGGCGCAGCGCGACCTGCACCGGGCCGGCGAGGTGATTGTCGACCCGGGCCTGCCAGCGGCTGGCACCGCCTTCCAGCTTGACCGATGCCAGCGCGCCGGCGCTGCCGCCCTGCGCCACGCCCGTGGGCTGGACCATGCCCCAGCCCGACCGCCAGTCGGGGGGCGCAGCCGAGGCCAGCAGGGGGCACAGCAACAACAGCAGCACGGTCCGTCGCATGGCATCGATCCTATTAAGGTGCGCGGACTCTACGCAATGTGGTCCGTTCAGGAAAGACGTGCGCGCCCTGGCGCCTGATGAGAAAAAACTATATCGCTTCATCCCGATGAAGGGATTGACATGCGCCAAAGGGGCTGGCATCGTGGCGTCACCATCGAGACCGGCAGAGGGACAGGCCCTTTGAAGCCGGGGCAGCCCGCAGGCGCGCAAGCGACCTGCGTAGGTGCCAAATCCTGCGGGGACCGTGGCGTCCACCGAAAGATGGTTCGAACCATGCACCGTGCGTGCATCTCGAACGCGAGCTCCGCGAAAGCTCGATGGCCGATTTCCTTCCTGGGATACCGCCATGAGTTTCGCCACCGCTTCAGCACTCGCCATCGACTCCTTCGCCCCTGTCAGCGTGCCCGTCATCGACGGCCGCAATGCCGTGCGCGGTGACATCGCCGCGGTGCTGTCGATGCGCCACGGTGGCGTGCGCCCGGTGCGCCTGCGCTACGAACTGGTGGGCCGCGAGGAGGCCCCGGTGGTGGTGCTGGCCGGGGGCATCTCGGCCCATCGCCATGTGGCCGCCAACGCCGAGTTCCCCGAGAAGGGCTGGGCCGAAGGCCTGGTGGCACCGGGCCGGACGCTGGACCCGGCCACGCAGCGCATCCTGGCGTTCGACTTCATCGGCGCCGACGGCGCGTTGGATCTGCCGATCGACACCGCCGACCAGGCCGATGCGCTGGCGCTGCTGCTCGACCATCTCGGCATCGCGCAGCTGCAGTGCTTCGTCGGCTACTCCTACGGCGCCCTGGTCGGGCAGCAGTTTGCGGTGCGGCACCGGCAGCGGCTGCAGCGGCTGATCGCGGTCAGCGGCGCGCATCGTCCGCACCCGTATGCCGCGGCGTGGCGCGCGCTGCAGCGCCGCGCGGTTGCCCTGGGGCAGCTGCAGTGCGCCGAAAGCCACGGGCTGTCGCTGGCCCGGCAGTTCGCCATGCTCAGCTACCGCACGCCGGAAGAATTCGGCGAGCGCTTCGACGCCGCGCCGGAGGTGGTCAACGGCCGCGTGCGCGTGGCCGCCGAGGACTACCTGGATGCGGCCGGTGCGCAGTACGTGGCGCGCACCCCGGTGAACGCCTATCTGCGCCTGTCCGAATCGATCGACCTGCACCGTGTCGACCCCGCCGCCCTCCAGGTGCCGACCGTGGTGGTCGCCGTTGAAGGCGACCGCCTGGTGCCGCTGGCCGACTGTGTCGGCCTGGTCGAAGGGCTGGGACCGCGCGGCAGTCTGCGCGTGCTGCGCTCGCCCTACGGCCACGACGCCTTCCTCAAAGAAACCGATCGCATCGACGCGATCCTCGCCAACGCCATCCGTTCCCCGGGAGAAACCGCATGAGCCTGTCCGCTGGTACCGAACCGTCCTGTAGCCGCGTCACCGCCGCCGTGCGCGCCGGCATCGACCGCGATACCGCCCACGGCGCGGTGACCCCGCCGATCGTGTTGTCCTCGAACTTCAGCTTCGACGGCTTCGGCAACAAGCGCCAGTACGACTACACCCGCAGCGGCAATCCGACCCGCGACCTGCTAGGTGAGGCGCTGGCCGAACTCGAAGGCGGTGCAGGAGGCGTGATCACCTCCACCGGCATGGGCGCGATCAACCTGGTGCTGAACGCGCTGCTGCAGCCCGGCGATACGCTGGTGGTGCCGCACGATGCGTACGGCGGCAGCTGGCGCCTGTTCAACGCCCTGGCCAGGAAGGGTCACTTCGGCCTGATCACCGCCGACCTCACCGACCCGCGCTCGCTGGCCGACGCGCTGGCGCAGTCGCCGACGCTGGTGCTGATCGAAACCCCGTCCAATCCGCTGCTGCGCATCACCGACCTGCGCTTTGTGATCGATGCCGCGCACAAGGCCGGGGCCAAGGTGGTGGTGGACAACACCTTCCTCTCGCCGGCACTGCAGCAGCCGATCGCGTTCGGCGCGGACCTGGTGCTGCACTCCACCACCAAGTACATCAACGGCCACAGCGACGTGGTGGGCGGTGCGGTGATCGCGCGCGATCCGGCCGTGCACGAGCAGCTGGTGTGGTGGGCCAACGCGCTCGGCCTGACCGGCTCGCCGTTCGATGCCTTCCTGACCCTGCGCGGGCTGCGCACCCTCGGCGCGCGTCTGCGCGCGCACCAGGAGAACACCGCCGCGGTGGTCGACCTGCTGGCCGCCAGCGATGCGGTTGCCCAGGTCTACTACCCCGGGCTGGCCGATCATCCGGGGCACGCGATCGCCGCGCGCCAGCAGAGCGGTTTCGGCGCCATGCTGTCCTTCGAGCTGGCCTCCTGCCCGGGCGATGATCCGCATGCGGCCGTGCGCGCCTTCGTCGACGGTCTGCGTTGTTTCACCCTGGCCGAATCGCTGGGCGGTGTCGAAAGCCTGGTTGCCCATCCGGCCACCATGACGCACGCCGCGATGACGCCGGAGGCGCGTGCGCATGCCGGGATCAGCGAAGGCCTGCTGCGCCTGTCGGTGGGCATCGAATCGCCGGAGGACCTGGTGGCCGACCTGCAGGCCGGGCTGGAACGCGCGCAGGCGGTGATCGATCTGCAGGCCCGCGCAGCACGCCGCAAACAGGTGGATGCATGAGCGCGGTGCTGACCCTCGCACCGGCGCCGGCACGGCGCCTGGCACTGCTCGGTACGGGGACCGTCGGCACGGCGTTCGTGCAGCGCTACCAGGCGCTGCTGGCGCGGGGCGTGGCGTTGCCGCAGTTGTCCTGGCTGGCCAACTCACGCACCGCACGCGTCTGCGGCCATGCGCCGGAGCAGGAACTGCAGTTGGCCAATCTGGCGGCGCGCGGCGCGCCGGCGCTGCAGCCGTGGGCCGAGGCCGAGGGGCTGCAGCCGGGCGATGTGGTGGTGGATGCCACCGCCAGCGACGACGTGGCCAACTGGCACGAGCAATGGCTGGCGCGCGGCGTGCACGTGGTGACCGCCAACAAACTGGGCCAGGGCGCGCAGCTGGCACGCGCGCGGGCCATCGCCGACAGCCGCCAGGGCAACGATGCGCAGTATGGCGACAGCGCCACCGTGGGTGCGGGCCTGCCGCTGTTGAGCAGCCTGCGCGCGCTGGTGGCCGGTGGCGACCGCATCCACCGCGTGGAAGGCGTGCTGTCCGGGTCGCTGGCCTGGCTGTTCCATCACTACGATGGCCGGCGCGCGTTCTCCGAGTGGGTGCGCGAGGCAGCCGAGGCCGGCTACACCGAGCCGGACCCGCGCGTGGACCTGTCCGGTGAGGACGTCCGCCGCAAGCTGCTGATCCTGGCCCGGGCCAGCGGCATCGCGCTGCGCGCCGAGCAGGTGCGCGTGGCCTCGCTGGTGCCGGACACGCTGGCTGCGTTGCCGGCCGACGCGGCGCTGGCGCGGTTGTCCCTGCTGGACGCCCCGTTGCACCAGTACTGGCAGCAGGCGCAGGCACAGGGCGGCTGTCTGCGCTTCGTGGGCGGTTTCGATCACGACGGCGCATCGGTCGGTCTGCGCATCCTGGCGCCGTCGCATCCGCTGGCCGGCGGGGCACAGACCGACAACCGGGTGGCGATCCACAGCGACCGCTATCAGGCCCAGCCGCTGCTGATCCAGGGCCCCGGTGCGGGCGCCGGCGTCACGGCGGCGGCGCTGCTGGACGACGTGCTGGCGATCGTGCGGCGCTGAACGCCGGTCGGGCGTCGCGTCCGTGTCGGTCGTTGCCACGGGGTGCGTGGCCAGCCGACCAACGGTCGGCTCTACCGGGGGTGTTGCAGGGCCTGCAACAGGGCGGTGTTGAAGCGTTCGGGGGCCTGCACCTGCGGCGAATGGCCGAGGTCGTCGAACGTCACCAGCGTGGCGCCCGGTATCGCGGCGGCGGCCGCCCTGCCCAGCGCCGGGTAGTCGCCCAGCGTGGCCTTCAATGCCGGCGGCGCCAGGTCGCGGCCGATTGCGGTGCGGTCCTTCTGGCCGATGAACAACGTGGTGGGTACGGTGATGCGTGGCAGTTCATGGACCACCGGCTGGTTGAACACCATGTCCGAGGTCAGCGCCTGGCTCCAGGCCACCGCCTGCCTGCCCGGTCCCTCGTACATGCCTGACTGCATGCGTGCCCACTTTTCGTAGGTGGGCGTCCACTCGCCGTCGTAGTACACGTCCAGCTGATACGCGCGGATGCTCTCGAAGCGGGTTTTCAGTTCGTTGGCATACCATGCATCCACGCTGCGCCAGGGCACGCCCTTGGCCTTCCAGTCTTCCAGCCCGATCGGATTGACCAGCGCCAGGTGGCGCACCTGCGCCGGATACAGCAGCGCATACCGCGCGGCGAGCATGCCGCCCATTGAATGTCCGACCAGGTCGATCTGGGCTGCATCCAGCCCCAGGTGGGCGAGCAGGGCGTGGGTATTGGCGGCGAGCTGCTCGAACGAGTACTGGTAGCGCTCGGGCTTGCTGGACTTGCAGAAGCCGATCTGATCCGGTGCGATCACCCGGTAACCTGCGGCAGTGAGCGCGGCGATGCTGTCCTGCCAGGTGGCCGCGCAGAAGTTCTTGCCGTGCAGCAGCACGACCGTGCCGGCAAAGGCGCGGCCTGCCGGCGGAACGTCCAGATAGGCCATCTCCAGCGGCTGCCGCTGCGACTCGATCTGGACGATCTTCACCGGATACGGGTAGTCGAAGCCTTCCAGTCGCGGGCCGTAAGTGTCGGCGGCAAACGTGGTCAACGGCAGGCAGGCGAGCAGGGCGGCGGCCAGAATGCGCATGGCGGTCTCCGGAAGGGGGACCCCGACTTTACCGGAGGTGCCTGCGGCGCGTGGCGAGCCGACCAAGGGTCGGCTCTACCCCACACGGTGGCTCAGCACTCGATGACGTTGACCGCCAGGCCGCCGCGGCTGGTTTCCTTGTACTTGTCCTGCATGTCGCGGCCGGTGTCGCGCATGGTCTTGATGACCTTGTCCAGCGATACCTTGTGCTTGCCGTCGCCACGCATGGCCATGCGGCTGGCGTTGATCGCCTTGACCGCGCCCATCGCGTTGCGTTCGATGCAGGGGATCTGCACCAGGCCACCGATCGGGTCGCAGGTCAGGCCGAGGTTGTGCTCCATGCCGATTTCGGCGGCATTCTCGATCTGGCTGGGATTGCCGCCGAGTGCGGCAACCAGGCCACCGGCGGCCATCGAGCAGGCCACGCCCACTTCGCCCTGGCAACCCACTTCGGCGCCGGAGATGGAGGCGTTTTCCTTGTACAGGATGCCGATTGCCGCGGACGTCAGCAGGAAGTCGAATACGCGCTGCTCATTGGCGCCGGGGCAGAAGCGGTCGAAGTAGTGCAGCACGGCCGGCAGCACGCCGGCAGCGCCGTTGGTCGGGGCGGTGACCACACGGCCGCCGGCCGCGTTTTCCTCGTTGACCGCCAGTGCATACAGGTTCACCCAGTCCAGCGTGGTCAGCGGATCGCGCATGGCTGCTTCGGGCTTGGACGACAGCTCGCGGTACAGCGCCGGGGCGCGCCGCGAGACGTGCAGGCCGCCGGGCAGGGTGCCTTCCTGGCGGATGCCGCGTGCCACGCAGCTCTGCATCGCGTTCCAGATCTCGCGCAGCTGGTCGCGGATCTCGTCCTCGGTGCGCCAGCACTTCTCGTTCTCGAACATCATCTGGGCGATGCTCAGCCCGCTGCGCGCGGTCTGCGCCAGCAGCTCGTCGCCGCTCTTGAACGGATACGGCAGCGGGGTTTCATCGGGCACGATGCGGTCGTCGGCGGCGTCGTCCTGGTTGACCACGAAGCCGCCGCCCACCGAGTAATAGTCGCGGGTGGCGATGACCTGCTCCTGCGCGTCGTACGCGGTGAAGCGCATGCCGTTGGTGTGATACGGCAGCTTCTGGCGCTTGTTCAGGCCCAGGTCGCGCTTTTCGTCGAACACGATCTCGTGCTGGCCCATCAGCTTCAGGCGCTTGGTGGTGCGGATGCGCTCCAGCGTCTCCGGAATGATGTCCGGATCGATCAGGTTCGGGCGCTGGCCTTCCAGCCCGAGCAGCACCGCCTTGTCGGTGCCGTGGCCGCGGCCAGTGAGGGCCAGCGAGCCGTAGACGTCGGCGCGGATGCGCACCACGTCCTGCAGATGCCCCGGGTCGAGCAGCCAGCGGTGCACGAAACGCTCGGCAGCCTTCATCGGTCCTACGGTATGCGAGGAACTCGGGCCAATGCCGATCTTGAACACATCGAACGTGCTGACTGCCATGATTGCCAAACTGCGGGTATCGGATGGAGTGCCATTCTATGCTGTCGCGGGCGCCAGCCATGATTGCGGCGCAACATTTTCCAAGGCGGGTGGGCCGGTGTTTACCTTGTTCCAGCGTGATGACTGCCACTTGTGCGACCAGGCCCTGGCGGTGCTGGCGCAGGCCCGCGTGGGCGGCCTGGACAGTGTGTTCATCGACGATGATGCGGCGCTGGAGGCCCGTTACGGGCTGCGCGTGCCGGTGCTGCGCGACGCGCAGGGCCGCGAGCTGGACTGGCCGTTCGATGTGGCGGCGCTGCAGGCCTGGATGGGCTGACGCCTGCTGCGGCGGGCGGTGCCGGGAGCGCCGGCGGCTGGCCGGCGCCCGGAAAGCGGCAATGGGGGTGCCGGCCAGCGGCCGGCACTGCCGGGCCGCGTTACTTTGCCTTCAGGACGACCTTGGTGCTGATCGCGGTTTCGTTGGGGATGGTCTTGGTATCGGCCCAGTCGCCGCCGCCCACGCCGAAGTCCAGACGCTTGACCGTGGCCTTGCCGCTGAGCACCGGCTGGGCGCCCGGGGTCCAGGTGAAGGTCAGCGTGACCGGCTTGCTGACGCCGCGCAGTTCCAGCGTGCCGTCGGCGGCGAACTGGTTGTTGCCCAGCGCGCGGAACTTGCTGGCGCTGTACTTGGCCTGGGCGAACTTGCCGACGTTGAAGAAGTCGGCGCCCTGCAGGGTGGAATCACGGTCGCTGTTGCCGCTCTTGGCGCCGGCCAGCGGGATGGTCACTTCCAGGTGCGAGCCGTCCAGCTTGGCCGGATCGAAGCTGAGCTTGGTGTCGAAGCCGGGGAAGCTGCCGGTGAAGACTTCGCCGTCGTACTTGGTGGCGAACACCAGGACCGAGCCGGGGGCCTGCACGTAGTCGGCGGCAAAGGCCGGGGCGGCGGCCATCAGGCCGGCCAGGGCAGCGGCGACGGCTGCGGGAGTGGTGAGCTTGATGTTCATTCTCAATCCTTCTGGGGGGAGGCGAGCCAGCGCTGCGGCAGCATGCGCGCAAGGGTGGCATCGCGTTGGTAAAAATGGTGGTAAAGCGCGGCGCCGGCATGGGCCAGCACCACGGCGATCAGCAGCCAGAAGCCCCACTCGTGGATGGCGTGGGAGATCTGGGTGACCTGCGCGTCGGGCGCGCTGAGCTTGGGCACGTTGACCAGGCCGAACCAGCGGAACGGGCGCAGGCCGCTGGCCGAGTCGTACAGCCAGCCCGACAGCGGGATGGCGAACATCAGCACATACAGCAGCCAGTGGGTGGCCGAGGCGATGCGCTCCTGCCAGGTCGGCGTGCCGGGCACCGGTTCGGGCGCGCCGGCGTACAGCCGCCAGCCCAGGCGGACCACCACCAGCGCCAGCACGGTGATGCCGATCGACTTGTGCATCGTGTAGATCCAGAAGTATTTCGGCGTCTTCGGAAACTCGCCCATCGTCAGGCCGACAATGCCCAGGGCGAGGATCAGCACGGCGATCAGCCAGTGCAGGGTCATGCTGACGCCGCCCCAGCGGGCAGCGGTGTTCTTGGCGGTCATGGCGTGGTCTCCTGGACCGGCTGTGGGGATGGCGAATCGGAGTGCGGCGTGGTCGGCGGAGTTCCCGCATCGTCGACGGACGGTGTGTCCTGCGGATCGGCGGCGTTGCGGTCGCGCACCGCCTCGGCCTCGATGCGCAGCTGCACCTCGTCGCCGATCATCGACGGCCAGCCATCCACGCCGAATGCGCTGCGGCTGAGCGTGGCGGTGGCCGAGAAACCGGCCGTGCGCCGGAACGGAGGCAGCGGGTGGCGCTTGAGCGCGTTGAGCGTGACCGCCAGCGTGACCTCGCGGCTGACGCCATGCAGGGTCAGCTGGCCGACGACGTTGGCGTGGGTGGCATCGACCGGCTCGACCCGCGTGGACACGAAGCGGGCCTCGGGAAAGCGCTCGGCGTCGAGCAGGTTGCGCGCCAGCGCGGCCTTGTTCCATTTGTCATCGCCCAGGTCCAGGCGCTGCAGCGGCACGCTGACGGTGAGCGTTGCCCCGGCCCAGTCCTGCGGATCGAACACGAGCACGCCCTCGCTGCCGGAGACGGTGCCCAGCGCATGCGAGAAGCCGGCGTGTTCGATCGCAAACAGCACCCGCGTGTGGACCGGGTCCAGGCGGTAGCTGTCGGCGGCAAGGGCCAGGCCGGGGGCGGAGAACAGCAGCAGGGCAAGGGTCAGGCGCAGGGACATGGCCGGGCTCCATCGGAATCTGTGCCGATCATACGCACAGGCCTGTGCAGCCATGCAGGCTCATGGCTGCAACAGTTCGTGGTGCCGATGTGAACGCGCCCGGCCCCGGTTCCGTGCAGGGGGGCTGTGGCAGGAAACAGCCTGTTCCATGCGACAATCCGCGCCTACACGGAGATCGGAATGGCGATGAGCGCGCGCGTCTGGCGGGCTGGCATCGTGGTGTTGGTGCTGTGGCTGTGTGCAGTGCCGGCAGCGTCGTGGGCCACAGGGACATCGGCAGAAACACCGCGCATGCGCCGCTTCGGTGCCGCCGAAGGCATGCCCTCGCGCATGGTGCTGGCGCTGGCCCAGGACCGCCAGGGATACGTATGGGCGGCCACCGATGACGGTCTGGCACGCCTGGATGGGGTGGGGCTGCGCGTCTGGCGGCACGACCCGGCCGATCCCGATTCGATTCCGGGCAATGAAGTGGAAACCCTGCTGGTCGACCCGCTGGACCGCGTGTGGGTGGGCACCAACGGCGTGGGCCTGAGCATGCTGGGGCCGGAGCGTCGCCGCTTTGAACGCTTTGCCGATGTGAACGCCCGCTGCGAGGGGCAGTTCTGGTCGCTGGCCTATGCGGCGCGGTCGCTGTGGATCGGCACCAACCAGCACGGCATCTGCCGGCGCGAGGAAGATGGCCGGCTGATCCGCTACCAGGCCGATCCGGGTGATCCGCGCACGCTGCCCGACAACACCATCTATACGCTGCTGACCGACCCGCAGGGGCGGGTATGGGTGGGCACCGGCAGTGGCGTGGCGCGCTGGGAAGGCGATCATTTCACCCGCATCGCGCCGGCCGTGCTGGGCGGCAAGAGCGTGTTCCGCCTCACCCGCGAACCGGATGGCACGGTCTGGGCAGGCACCGAGGTCGGTCTGTTCCGGATCGGTGCCGATGACGCGGTGACGCCTGCGCCGTGGACGCTGAGCGCCGACGTGCGCGCGGCCAGCGTGATCCACGACCGCAACGGCGGCTACTGGCTGGGCACGGCCGATGGCCTGTACCGCGGCAACGACAGCGCGCTGCGCCTGCTGGCCGGTGATGCGGGCAGCGGGTTCCTCACCGCCCGCAGTGGCGTGCTGGACCTGCTGCAGGATCACGAGGGCGGGCTGTGGGTGGCCATGCTGACCCAGGGCCTGGCCTACCTGCCGCCGGACTGGAAGCGCTTTTCCAGCTGGTACCAGCTGGACGGCAAGCCGCTCGACAGCGCCTACCTGCTCGGCGTGGCCGCGGCCGGTGAAGCGTTCTACATCGCCGGCGCGCACGGCCTGTACCGGCTGGACGAGGTCGGGCGGCTGAGCCAGATCGCCGACGACACCCAGATCGGGGTGGGCGCGGCATGGTCGGTACTGCCACGTGCCGATGGCGCGCTGTGGATCGGCCGGGCCGGGCGCCTGAGCCTGTACCAGCCGCGCACCGGCGCGCTGCGCGAGTGGAAGATCGGCGGCGGGTCGGATGTCCGCCAGCGCATCGACCTGATCCGCCAGGCGCCCGATGGCGAGCTGTGGCTGTCGATCATGAACTACGGCATCCAGCGCCGCGCCGCCGATGGCCGCGTGCTGGATACCATCCGCGTCGACCAGGACCGCGGGTTGACCGAAAACCCGGTCGAACAGATGGTGTTCGACCCACGCGGCCAGCTGTGGGTGGTGGGCGACATGGGCCTGCTGCGCTGGCGCAACGACCGCTTCGAGCTGGTTCCCGGGATCTCCCGCGGCGGCATCTATGACGTCGCTTGGGACGGTCCGGACCATCTGTGGCTGGCACGCAAGGGCGCGCTGGAGCGGTATGCGTGGGACGGCCTGAGCATGACCCTGCGCGAACGCGTTGGCGCGGCCCAGGGCCTGCCGCCGGTATCGATGGGGGGTGTGGTGCTGGGGCGCGATGGGCAGGTGTGGGCCACCACTCCGCGCGGCCTGGTGTCCTGGCATCCGCGCGAGCGCCGTGCACGCCTGTACGGCGAGCGCGATGGTCTGCCCGATGCGGAGTTCAGCGGCCGGCCGCCGGTGCGCAACAGCAAGGGCCAGGTGCTGGCGGTGACCGCCACCGGTCTGGTGGGTTTCGATCCGGATGCGCCGGACATCGTGCTGCCGCCGTCGCAGCTGGTGATCGACAGCGTCCAGGTGCGCCGCGACGATGCCGAAGGCCAGCAGACCCTGCCGATCAATGCGCCGATCACGCTGGGCCCGCTGGACCGCGACCTGATCATTGCCGCGCGGCTGCTGTCCTTCGCCAATCCGCAGGGCAACCGGTATCGCTATCGGGTCGCAGGCTATGACCAGAACTGGGTGATGCAGGCGGCCGACGGCGAACGCCTGTTGTCGCGTCTGCCCGCCGGGCAGTACGCCATCGATGTGCAGGCCGCGACGCCGCATGGCGACTGGACCCCGACGCGCACGCTCACCGTGCAGGTCAACCCGCCGTGGTGGCGCAGCAACTGGGCCATCGTCTGCTATGTGCTCGCTGCCGTGCTGTCGATCGCCGCCACCGCGCGCGTGGCGCGGGTGCGCCTGCGCCGGCGCCAGCAGTGGCAGTTGACCCTGCACAAGCAGCAGTTGGCCGAACAGGCTTCGCAGGCCAAGAGCCGCTTCCTGGCCACGCTCGGGCACGAGGTGCGCACGCCGATGACCGGCGTGCTGGGCATGAGCGAACTGCTGCTGTCCACGCCGCTGGACGAAATCCAGCGCGGCTATGCGGCCTCCATCCAGCATGCCGGCACGCACCTGCTGCGGCTGGTCAACGATGCGCTCGACCTGGCCCGCATCGAAGCGGGCCGGTTGGAGCTGGACATTCGGCCGTTCGATCTGATGACCCTGCTCGAGCAGGTGGAAGCGCTGATGGAGCCGATGGCCCATCACCGTGGGCTGGCCTTCGAGCGCAGTTTCAACCTGCCCGGTCCGGTCCAGGTCAGCGGCGATGAAATGCGGGTGCGCCAGATCCTGATGAACCTGCTCGGCAATGCCATCAAGTTCACCGAGCAGGGCCACGTGGGGCTGGGCATCGAGTTGCTCGACGACGGCCACGGCGTGGTCTTCGAGGTGTCCGATACCGGGCCAGGCATCAGCCAGGAACAGCAGCAGCGCCTGTTCCACCGCTTCGAGCAGGCCGATGGGCCGCGCACCGCGTCGCGCTACGGCGGCAGCGGGCTGGGCCTGGCGATCTGCCAGGAACTGGCGGTGGCGATGGGCGGGCGGATCGGCATCGACAGCCGCCCGGGGCAGGGCGCGCGCTTCAGCGTGCACCTGCCGCTGCCGTGGACGCTGCAGCGCAGCCGCAGTGTGGGGGAAGCACCGGACGACACGCGCGCCGCGCTGCCACCACTGCGGATCCTGCTGGTGGAAGACGATGCGACCGTCGCCGATGTCATCACCGGCCTGCTGCGCACGCGCGGGCATGAGGTGGTGCATGTGCTGCATGGGTTGGCGGCGCTGTCGGAAGTGGCCTCGGGCCGCTTCGACATCGGGCTGCTGGATCTGGACCTGCCCGCGCTCGACGGCATCGCGATCGCCTCGCAGCTGCGCGCGATGGGCTACGAGATGCCGCTGATCGCGGTGACCGCACGGTCCGATGCCTACGCCGAGCAGCAGGTGCTGGGCGCGGGGTTCGACGGTTTCCTGCGCAAGCCGGTGACAGGCGACATGCTCGTGGAGGCCATCGCGCAGGCGCGCATGGTGCGGCAACCTGCGCCCTGAGTCCTGTATCGATTGATGGCTTGCGCCTGTTCGGCGCAAGTGATTTGAACCTTGATTGGCCAGAGTGTGAACTCACCCCCGCTGCAGGCGCGGCGCGTTGCACCAGCCCCCGTAGCGTGTGGGCGATGACATTCCTTCCAGCCCGTTAGGCCGTGGCGGCCGGCACGGCGGAGGCCACTGCGGAGGCCTCCGCGTTCCCTTACGCATGTCGCCTGCTGCTGATGCTGGCCTGTCTGGCCTGGCCGCTGCGTGGCGATGCGCAGGGGGTGCTGCGCCCGATCCCGCACCTGCAGGATGCGACCACCGGGCTGCCCGCCCGCGAGGTGCGCGACGTGGTGGAAGACACGCACGGCGACCTCTGGCTGGCCACCGAACTCGGGCTGCTGCGCTTCGACGGCCGGCGTTATCGGCGGATGCCGTCGGCACGCGAACGGCCGGCAGCGGCCCTGTCGCAGTTGCACGTCGATCCGCACGGGCGCCTCTGGGGCCTGACCGCCGCGCAGCAGCTGCTGGTCTGGTCCGACGACCGTCAACGCGTCCATCTCCGTCCCGCCCCGCGGCAGGCGGGCACCGCACCGCCGCTGCGCATTGCGCATCTGTCCAGCGACCTGCTCGGCATGTGGGTAGGCAGCACCGCCGAGGGCGCCTACGTGTGGCGCGATGCCACTGGCTGGCTGCGCGTGCGCGGGCTGCCGTCGCCGCGGATCACCGCCCTGGCGCGCGATCTGGACGGGGGCATGTGGGTGGGCACCGCGAACGGTCTGGCCTACGGCCGCTCGGCACAGCTGCGGCCGGTCGCGGCATGGCCGTCCACGCCGGTGGTGGGTCTATCGCCCGATCCGCGCGGTGGTGTGTGGGTGACCACCGCACGGGCCGTGTTCCATATCGCCCACGTCGACGCCATGCCGGTACGCACGCATGCCACTGCCGCCCACGTGCTGCTGCGGGGCGAGGCCGGCGAAACCTGGCAGCAGCAGCCCGATGGGCTGGTGCTGATGCACGCCGCCGGTGTGCAGCGCGTTGCGCTGCCGTCCGCGCCGGGGCAGCGCGTCCCGGCGATTCGGCAGGTGCGGGAGGACCGCAACGGCGGTGTGTGGCTGCGCAGCGACGACCATCGCCTGTGGCGGCTGCCACCGCGCTGGCAGCAGTTCACCGCGCTGGCATCGGCGGCGGGCCTGCGCGACCCGCACGCACGCGCGCTGGCAGCGTCGAGCGATGGCCGGGTCTGGGTGGCCGGCAGCCACGGAAACCTGCAGCAGCTCGATCCGCGCACCGGTGTGGCGCGACGTCCGGCGGCGTTCGCCGGTGAACTGGCCGAGGCGCGCACGTTGGGCATGGCCGAGGATGCGCAGGGCAGGGTCTGGATGGCGACGGACGCGCGGCTGCTGCGCTACGACCCGGCCCGCCGGCAGTGGCGGCGCTGGCCATTGCCGGTTGAGCCCGGACCGGGGCGGCTGGCGGTAGCGGTGTGCCGCGATGGCGCGGTGTGGATCGCCGCGAACGACCACGTCCAGCGTCGCGATGCGGACGGTGTGGTGCACCTGCAGGGCGCGCCGGCGGCGCTGGGGTGGACGCCGCCGTCGTCGGCGGTCCCGATGCT
This sequence comes from Stenotrophomonas sp. GZD-301, assembly GCF_049310345.1. Taxonomy (NCBI): domain Bacteria; kingdom Pseudomonadati; phylum Pseudomonadota; class Gammaproteobacteria; order Lysobacterales; family Lysobacteraceae; genus Stenotrophomonas; species Stenotrophomonas sp. GZD-301. The sequence continues at coordinate 17,220 of NZ_JBMOWY010000013.1, forward strand.
GTGTGCACGCGATGGCACCCTGTGGGTCGGCGACCGCCGTGGTCTGCGTCGGTGGCTGCCGGCCCAAGAGCGCTTCGCGGGTGTCTCCGGCGGTGTCGCCGGCGCCATCTCGGCGGTGGCCGAGGACGCGCAGGGGCATCTGTGGACCAGCGGCCCCGGTGCGTTGCAGCGCTACCGCTGGGACGGGCAGCGGCTGCACCCGGCACAGCGCTTCGATGCCGCGCAGGGGTATCCGCAGCTGGATGCGCAGGCGCTTGCCGTGGACGCGGCAGGGATGGCGTGGAGCGGCAGCGCCCGGGGTCTGGTGCGTGCCAACCCGCACACCGGACGCATCCGCCTGTTCGACCGGGCCGACGGTGTACCGGTGCAGCAGGTGATGCCCCAGCGCCTGCGCACGCTGTCAGATGGCACGCTGGTGGCAGCGGTGCGCGAAGGCGGCGTGCTGCTGTTCGATCCCGCCCGCGTGCGTGATCCGTCGCGACGGCGCGGGCTGCGCATCGACGCGGTCAGCGTGCACCGGGAGGAGACGATGACCCGGTTGCCGGTGGCCGGCACCGTGCGGTTGCGCTCCAGCGACCGCAACGTCCGGGTCGCCGTGCGTCTGGCCGGCCATGACGGCTCCGCGCGCGTGCGCTACCGGTTCGCACTGCGTGGGATGGGCAACGACGGCGTGGATACCGGCAGCCTCGGCCAGCGCATGTTCGCGCGGCTTCCGCCCGGCCGGCATGTCCTCGACGTGCAGGCCCTGCCAGGCGACGGCCGTGCTGCGTCGCATGCATCCCTCGTGCTCGAGGTCGCGCCCGGAGTGTGGCAGGCGCCACGCGGGCGGCTGGCCATCATCGTGGTGCTTGGCGCGGGCACCGCACTCGGCGCACGCGCCTGCCGCCGCCATGCACGGCGGCAGCGCCGCGCGCTGCATCGGCAGGAGCAGCGGCAGCGGGCGGCACAGGTATCGCAGGCGCGCACCGACCTGCTGCTGTGCATGGGCCGGGATGTCCGGGTGCCGATGACGACGGTACTGGGCTGGAGCGAAGCCCTGCAGCATGCGCCGTTGACCGTTGCGCAGCGCGACCAGGTGCGCAGCCTGCATCGCGCCGGTGAACACCTGATGCAGTTGATGGACGACGCGCTGGATGTGGCGCAGGTGGAAGCCGGCACACCGCAGCTGCAGCGCGTGGCGTTCGACCTGCCCGCGCTGCTGCACGACCTGCAGGCTCTGCTGCAGCCGGTGGCGCAGGCGCGCGGCGTGCTGCTGCACTGGCAGGTGGACCCCGCAGCGCGGCGCGGTTTCCTCGGCGATCCCGCACGCCTGCGTCAGGTCCTGCTCAACCTGCTCGGCAACGCGTTGAAATTCACGGCGCAGGGGCAGGTGGTACTGGAGGCGGCGTACACCGGCCCTGCAGGCGGTCTTCGCCTGCGCGTGACCGATACCGGCCCCGGGTTGGACCCGGCGCAGCAGCGGCGCATTTTCCAGCGCTTCGAACAGGCCGACGGCGCGCGTACGGCAGCGCGCCACGGCGGCACCGGCCTGGGCCTGGCGATCTCGCGGCAGCTGGCGCAGGCGATGGGCGGGGATATCACGCTGACGAGCGTGGTCGGGGAGGGGAGCTGCTTTACCCTGCAGTTGCCCTTGCCGCCGGCCCGCACGCCTGCCGGTGCCGGTGACATCGCGCAGGCCACACGGCAGCGCCCACGCGCGCTGCGGCTGCTGGTGGTGGCGCCGGCGGTGGCCGACGTGATCGCCGCGTTGCTGCGGCAACTCGGCCATGACGTACAGATCGGCGACGGCCGGGCGCCTGAGCTGGCGATGGCCGCGCCGGCATGGGACGCGATCCTGGTCGACCCGGCGCTGGGCGACGCCGCCGGCCGCATCGGCATGCGGCTGGGCGCGCGATGGCCTGGTGTGCCCCGTCTTGCGCTGAGCGCCTGCAGCGCGCCGCAGGCGGCGCGGCTCGCGCACGCGGGCGGATACGCCGCGTTCCTGCGCCTGCCTGTCACCACGCGGCATCTGGCCACGGCATTGCAGCAGTGCGTGGGGCCGTGATGAACGGCGTGGTGCGGCGGGGTCTGGCGGTGCTCTGGGGATGCCTGTGCATGCCGGGCGCGTGGGCGGCTGCGCCCGATGCGGTGCAGGTTTCCATGCGGCAGGGACTGCCATCGGACCGCGTCTACCAGATCGTGGAGGATCGGCAGGGCTACCGCTGGTTTGCGACCTCCGATGGGCTGGCGCGCCATGATGGGCGCCGTTTCCGGCTGTGGCGCATCGAGCAGGGGCTGCCGGACAACGACATCACCAGCGTGGCGTTGGATGCGCAGGACCGGTTGTGGGCCGGCACCGCCAGCGGCCACCTGCTGTATCTCTCCGCCAATCACCGGCAACTGCGGCGGATGGACGGTGCGGGCGCGCGCCCCGTGGCGGCCGGCGCGATCACCACGCTGTTGGCGCTGCCGGACGGCACGCTCTGGTTCGGCACCCGCGATGCCGGGCTGTACCGGCGCAGCGCCGCCGGGCGGCTGCAGCAGTTCCTGCCGGGGCCCGTTGCTGCAGGCGTGCCGTCGGCCCGTGTGCATGCGCTGGCGCGCGGCGCGGATGGCAGCGTGTGGATCGGCACCGCAGGCGGCCTGGCACGCTGGCGCGACGGCGCGTTCCTGCCGACGCCCGCCGCGGCACAGGCGGTACACGCGTTGTCCCCGGTGGGGACGCAGATGTGGGTGGGCGACGCCGGCGGTGTGCAGCGGCGCGGCGCGTCGGGTGCGGTCGCCGTGCCTGCAGCGGGATCGGCACCGGGCCTGCGCCTGCTCGGGGTCGGACGCGATGGTGCGCGTTGGCTGGCGCGGGGCGCGCGCGCGTGGCGCGAAGACCCGCACACGGGCGTGCAGCGCGTGGTGACGCTGGCGGCGCCGGACGGACGGGCGCGACCGCGTTTCGTGGGCATGCACGAGGATCGCGACGGGGGCGTGTGGCTGCTCGCCGCGCAGCTGGGGGTTTGGCGGCTGCGTCCGGACTGGCGCGCGTTCCGCGCCGTGCCGGGCACACCGGGGCCGGGCACGGCGATGCCGCTGGCGTTGGCCAGCGGGCGTGACGGCGGCGCCTGGCTGGCCGGCACCGACGGTGGGCTGTACTGGATCGACGCAGCCACCGCGCAGCGCCCCCGCCGGGTGGTGCGCGCTGCGACGGCGCGCGGAGCGCTCGGGCGCGCCGTTGCCGAAGACAGGCAGGGCCACGTGTGGATCGCCGCGCCGGGCCGGTTGACTCGTTGGGACCCGCGCAGCGGTGCGCTGCGGCGCTGGTCGATCCCGATCCAGCCGGCGGGCGCCCAGCGGGTGCTTCGCAGTTGCGGAAGCGGGCATCTCTGGCACCTGGACGGCGATTGGCTGCAGCAGCGCGATCTGCAGGGCCGCCTGCGCGGCCGCTGGTTGCGCAGTGCGGTGGGCCTGCCGGCAACGCTCGACGCGGCGGCGATGCACTGCGGTGCCGACGGCATGCTGTGGGTGGTGCAGGCGGCGCGGGTGTACCGCTGGCAGGCGTCACGACGGCGCTTGGAACCGGTGCCCGGCATCGACGCAGACGCCGTGACCGCCCTGCACGTGGATGCGCAGGACCGGGTGTGGGTGGCCGGACACTCTGCGGTGACCGCCTATCGCTGGCAGGGCGGCGAAGTGATCGCCGAGGCGCGACGGCCGCTCGATCCCCGCGCAGGCCCGGTACGCGCATTGGTGACCGATGCCGGTGGCGGGGTGTGGGCGACCACGGCCCGCGGGTTGCTGTGGCTGGGAAACGGCGAAGACGCGGCGCGCGAGCTGATCCCGGCCGATGGCCTGCCGGCGGCCGCCGTGCGCAGCGGACAGGTACTGCGTGCCGGCACACGGCTGCTGCTGCCGCTGGACGCAACGGGCGGGACGGTGCTGGTGGACGTGGCGGCGTTGCGGGCGCCACGCGCCGATCCGGCGCCGGTGCTGGATCGGGTGATGGTGCGCCGCCACGGCGTGCTGGAGGAGTTGCCGGCGGCCTCGCCGGTGCGGCTCCAGCCGGGCGATCGCGATCTGCGGGTGCAGGTGCGGGTACTGACCAGCGACGGACGACGGCGCGAGTACCGCATGCGCGTGGCCGGCCAACCGGCGGGGTGGATCGCGGTCGGGCGGCCCGGCATCCGCGAGTTTCCACTGCTGGCACCGGGGCGCCATCGTGTGCTCTACCAGGCGCGCCGGGACGGCGGGCCGTGGTCGGATACGCAGGTGCTGGAGGTGGAGATGGCGCCGACCATGCTGGAACGCACCGACGTCCGCGCGGGGCTGACCGCTGGCGGCGCGCTGCTGGCCCTGGCGTTGGCCGGCAGTGGCGTGCGCCGCCGCCGACACCGCCGTCTCCAGGCCGCCGCGGCGCGCCGGCAGGCTGCCGACGAACGGGCAGGGCAGGCCAAGGCAGATTACCTGGCAACCCTCGGCCACGAACTGCGGACCCCGTTGACCGGCGTGCTGGGCATGAGCGAACTGCTGCTCGATGACCGTCTTGGCCCCGCGGAGCACGACCGGATGCGGCAGATCCACCGTGCGGGGCGGCAGCTGCTGCAGATCGTGGACCGCACGCTCGATACCGCCCGGCTGGAGGCGGGAAGGCTGGACCTGCATCCCCGCACGTTCGCGCCGCTGGCGGTGCTGCAGCGGGTAGTGAACACCCAGGTGCTGCCGCTGTGCTGCCGTGGACAGGCACTGGCGGCGTGCCTGCGCGTGGGCGCCACCTACGTCGGGTGGGGCGATCCCGAGCGCATGGCCCAGGCCGTCGCGCTGGCGCTGCAGGTTCTGGCCGACGGCACCGAGGCCCGGCAACTCCTGCTGCACGCTGACCCGCTGCCCGGGCACGCCGGCGTCCGCGTGGACATCGCGGCGCACCGGCGAGGGGGCCGCCGGGGTGCGGCGGGTACCTGGCCCCGGCGGTCGCCCACGTGCCAGGCACTGCACCAGGCCCTGTCGCCGGCGCGGCTGCGGGTGGAGGCGATGGGCGGGCGGATCGCCGTGGTAGCGGCTGCCGACGGTTGGCGGGTGGTGCTGAGCCTGCCGATGGCCGGTGGTCTGCGTCACCGGGACCCGGCCGAGGAAGATGCCGGCGGCGACGGACGGCCGCCGGTGCTGCTGGTGATGCACGACGCCGCTGCCGCCGGACGGCTGCTGGCCGGCCTGCGTGCGCACGGCCGGCACGGGCTGCATGCGGCGCATGCGCTGGCCGCCCTGTCGCTGCTGTCCCAGGGCCCGGTGGCTGCGCTGCTGGTGGAACGCGCCCTGCCGGGGCTTGATGGTCTGGCGCTGCTTGGACTGGTGCGCGACCGCGCCGGCGACGGGCCGGCCTGGCTGCTGGACCCGGCGCCCACACCGGCGCTGTCGCGGCAGGCGCGCACTGCCGGCGCGGCAGGGGTGCTGCCGCTTGGGCTCGGCGCCGCCGCCGTCGAGGCGGTGCTGCGGGCCGGGCCGGAGGCGACGCCATGAGCCGGGCGGTTTAGTATGTGGGCCGCTGCCCGGGGACCGGGATGGACGCATGCCCACCGTGGCGGGCGCAGTGAATCGACGGACAGACTCGGGAGATCCATTGGTGTTGCGTCTGCTGTGGTTGCTCCTCATCACCGTGGGCCTGTCCTGCGCCGGCCTGGCCGCCGCGCAACCGGTACCGCCGACGCCGCGCCAGGTGACGGTGTTCGACGGCCTGCCGTCGAACACGGTCAACCGCATGGCCGAGGACCGCTATGGCTATCTCTGGATCGCCACCAACGATGGCCTGGCCCGCTTCGATGGCCGCAACTACCGCATCTGGCGTGCCGAGGACGGCCTGCGCGACAACCATATCTGGACGGTGCACGTCGATCCGCGCAACCGGCTGTGGATCGGCACCGAGCACGCCGGCCTGGTGATGATGTCGGCCGATCGCCGCGAGCTGCGTTTCCACGACCGCCAGACCCATCCGGAGATCGGCAGCAACACGATCTGGAGCGTGGCGTCCACGCCGGACGGCGCGATCTGGTTCGGCACCTTCGAGGGCGGCCTGCATCGCATGGACCGCGACGGCAGCATCACCCGCTACATGCCCGAGCCGCACAATCCGCGCAGCCTGCCGTCGGCATCGGTGGGCAACCTGGCCACCACGCCCGACGGCACCCTCTGGGTGGGCACCAAGGCCGGGCTGGCGCGCTGGACCGGCCATGATTTCGAGCGCGTGCCCGCGCATCTGCTGCCGCTGGCGATGATCAACGGCCTCACCCCCGAGTCCGACGGCAGCCTGTGGATCAACACCAACGGCGGGGTGGTGGTGCGGCGTCCCGACGGGCGTTTCGAACCGGCGCCGTGGAAGGTCTCGGCGGGTGACCAGATCCTGGGCATGATGCTGCGCGACGAACAGGGCGGGTACTGGCTGGACACGCGCTCGGGTCTTGGCCGCGCCTACGACAACCAGTTCCAGCAGGTGCCGCTGTACAGCGCGGTGGCACGCGGACAGGTGCGCCCGAACTGGACCGGTGCCTATGAAGACCGCGAAGGCGGCATCTGGATGGCCAGCGCCAATGGCGGCCTGTGGCATCTGCTGCCGCGCTGGTGGCAGTTCTCGGTGCTGTCGCGCCTGGAGGACGATCCGGCATCGCTGCGCAACGCCTATGCGCTCGGCATGGCCGCCGCTGCCGATGGCGGGGTGTGGACGGTGGGCACGCACGGGGCGCTGGACAAGTTCGACCCGGTCAGCGGTCAGATCGAGCAGCACAAGACCTGGGTGGATGGCACCCAGTGGCTGCAGTCGGTGGTCGAGGACCCGCGCGGTCAGGTCTGGATCGGTTCGTGGGATGCGTTGACGCGCTACGACCCCAAGGACGGGCGCACGCGCCGTTGGGGGCGCGATGCCGCGGTTGATGCATCGATGGAGGGCGCGATCGAAGCGCTGATCCTGTGCGATGGCAACCGGCTCTGGTTGATGGCGGCCAACGGCCTGCAGCAGCGCGATCTGGATGGCCGCGTCCTCAACCAGGTCGGGCTCGGGCATGCGGGCATGGCGCCCGGGCAGATGACCCAGGACATCCAGTGCGGACCCGGGGATCATCTGTGGCAGGCCACCAACCAGGGCCTGATGCGCTGGGTGCCGATGCGTCGTCGTTTCGAGCCGGTGCCGGGCAGCCCGGGCGGCGGTGTGTACGCGATGGCGTGGGCTGCCGACGGCACGGTATGGCTGTCCGAGGAGGGCCGCCTGAGCCAGTACCGTTGGCAGGACGAGCGGCTGGTGCACACCGCGCAGATCGGCGCCGAACGCGGGTATCCGGAAGTCTCCGCATCGGGCCTGGTGGTCGATGCGCAGGGCGTGGTGTGGGCGGCCAGCGCGCGCGGGCTGGTGCGCGCCGATCCGCACAGCGAGAAGGTGCGCCTGTACGGCGTCCACGATGGCCTGCCCAGCCAGGAATTCCGTCGCCGCACGTTGACCATGACCGCCAGCGGCCGCATCGCCGGTGGCACGCCGGCCGGGGTGGTGGTGTTCGACCCGGCGCAGGTGAAGCCCTCGACGCGGCGCGCGCCGCTGGTGATCGAACGGGTGGAGGTGCGCCGCGGCGAACGGGTGATCGACCTGACCCATGTGAACCCGCTGGAGATCGCCGATGGCGACCGCGATCTGCGCATCGTGGCGCGGCTGCTGTCCTTCGCTGACTCGTCCTCCAATACCTACCGGTACCGTCTGGCCGGCTACGACCCGGACTGGGTCGAAGTAGGACCGGCCGGCGAGCGTCTGTTCTCGCGGCTGTCGCCGGGGCGCTACCGGCTGGAAGTGCAGGCCCGCTCGGCCGACCACATCTGGTCGAGGGTGCAGGTGCTGGAGTTCAGGGTGCTGCCGCCGTGGTGGCGGAGCCTGTCCGGTCTGCTGCTGCTCACCTCGCTGGTGCTGCTGTCGTTGAGCCTGTTCGCCTGGTTGTACCGGCGTCGGCTGCAGCGCAGGCACGCCTATCAGCTGGCGCTGCACAAGCAGGAGCTGGCCGAGCAGGCATCGATGGCCAAGACCCGTTTCCTGGCCAACCTGGGCCACGAAGTGCGCACGCCGATGACCGGCGTGCTGGGCATGAGCGAGCTGCTGCTCGCCTCGTCACTGGACCCGAAACAGCGCAGCTACACCGAATCGATCCGGCATGCCGGCGAGCACCTGCTGCACCTGGTCAACGACGCGCTGGACCTGGCGCGGATCGAATCGGGGCGGCTGGAGCTGCAGGCGCAGCCGTTCCCGCTGGACCAGCTGGTACACGATGTGTGCACGCTGATGAGTGCGCTGGCCGAACAGAAGCAGCTGCGTTTCATGGTCGACAACGCGTTGCCGCCGGGTACCTGGGCGGTGGGCGATGAAATGCGCGTGCGCCAGATCCTGCTCAACCTGCTCGGCAACGCCGTCAAGTTCACCAGCCACGGCCATGTCAGCCTGCATCTGCGCGCGATCGCGCCCGATCGCGGCGTGTACATCGAAGTGGCCGATACCGGCCCGGGCATCAGCGCCGAACAGCAGTTGCGCCTGTTCAAACGCTTCGAGCAGGCCGATGGTGCACGCACGGCCGCGCAGTACGGCGGCAGCGGCTTGGGGCTGGCGATCTGCCGGGAACTGGCGCTGGCGATGCAGGGCCAGGTGGACGTGGACAGCCAGCTGGGCAGCGGCACGCGTTTCAGCGTGACCCTGCCGTTGGCGTTGCAGCACGGCGCTGCCGCCGATGCCGCGCCGGGGGCGGCGGCGGTGGCCACGCTGCCGCCGTTGCGCATCCTGCTGGTGGAGGACGACACGACCGTGGCCGAGGTGGTGACCGGGCTGCTGGGCGCGCGCGGCCACGAGGTGATCCACGCCGCCCACGCACTGGCGGCCCTGCGCGAGGTGATGGATACCCGTTTCGACGTGGCGCTGCTGGATCTGGATCTGCCCGGGCTGAGCGGTATCGAGCTGGCCGAGCAGTTCCGCAACCAGGGCTACGACATGCCGATCATCGCGGTGACCGCGCGCACCGATCCGGCGATCGAGGCGCAGGTACGCCAGGCCGGGTTCAAGGACTTCCTGCGCAAGCCGGTGACCGGCGATCTGCTGGTGGCCGCGATCGCCCGCGCGCTGGGCCCGTGGCCGCCGCCCGCGTAGCGCCGGCTACTCGGCCACTTCCTCGACGTCGCGCGGCGAGGGACGGGTATCGGGAAGCTGCCAGAAGATCAGTGTGGAGGTCAGGGTGATCGCCCCCACGCAGACGAAGGTGGCATGCAGCGCGGCGGTGGCACCGTGGGCGACATCGAGATGGCCGAACGCGGCCAGCAGGCTGCCGGCCGCCGCGGCGCCGAAACCGGTGGCGAGCATCATCACCATCGACAGCAGGCTGTTGCCGGGGCTGGCGAATTCGCGGTCCAGATCGCGCAGGGTCACGGTGTTCATGACGGTGAACTGCAGCGAGTTGACCGCGCCGAACACCGCCAGCTGCACCACGCGCAGCCACGTGGGCTGGCCGGGGGTCATGAAAATGAAACTGGCCATCGCCAGGCCGACGAGCACGGTGTTGACCATCAGCACGCGGCGGTAACCGAACCGTTCAACCAGTTTGACGGCATAGCGCTTGGAGACCATGCCGGCGGCGGCCACCGGGATCATCAACAGGCCGGCATTCATCGGGCTCATGCCCATGCCGATCTGCAGGAGCAGAGGAATCAGCAGCGGCATGGCGCTGCTGCCGATGCGCGAGAACAGGTTGCCGAGGATGCCGATGCGGTAGCTGGGCACATGGAACAGGGCCAGCGAGAACAGCGGTGCGGTGGAGTTGGCCGCGTGCAGCCAGTACCCCACCAGCGCGGCCAGGCCGGCAACGGTCATCAGCATGACCAGCGCATGCGGGGTGCCCATGCCGGAGATGCCGTCCAGTGCCAGCGACAGCACCACCATGCCGAAGGCAAGCATGAGGTAGCCGGGCAGGTCGAAGCGGGTGCGATGCTCGGCGTAGTGGTCGGGCATGATCTTCATGGCGGCGATGAAGCCGATCACGCCGATCGGCAGATTGATCAGGAACACCCAGTGCCAGGAGGCGACCTCGACCAGCCAGCCGCCGAGGGTAGGCCCGATCAGCGGCCCGATCAGTGCGGGGATGGCGATGAAGCTCATGGCGCGCAGGAAGTCGTCGCGCGGCACCGAGCGCATCACGGCGAGACGGCCGACCGGCAGCAGCATCGCGCCGCCAACGCCCTGCAGGACACGCGCGCCCACCAGCTGGTGCAGCGTCTGCGCCAGCGCACAGGCGAGGGAGCCGAGGGTGAACAGGATGATGGCGACGAGGAAGGTGCGGCGCGTGCCGAAGCGGTCGGCGATCCAGCCGGAGGCGGGGATGAAGGTGGCCACCGCCAGCGCGTAGCTGAACACCACCGACTGCATCTGCAGCGGGCTTTCGCCCAGGCTGCGCGCCATCGCCGGCAGGGCGGTATTGACGATGGTCGAATCCAGCATCTGCATGAAGATCGCCAGCGATACCAGCCACAACAGGGGCCGTATCGAAGCGTAGCTGCCGGTCGTCATCGTGCGTGCCTTCCTCAACGAAGCGCACATGATCGCCGATGTGGGATCAAGAAACGGTGGAGCTGCGGCAACGGACCGGCAGGCGCCGGTCCGATGAACGCATTGCGATGCGCCGGTCACCTGCCGCTGGGGCCCGGCGGTTGCGCTGCCTGTGCAGCCCCCTCAGCGCTGGCTCAACCGATGCACCGCGTCCACCAGCACGCCGACGTGGTCGGGGTTCATGTCCGGCGACATGCCATGCCCCAGGTTGAACACATGGCCCTCGCGCGAACCGCCGTTGCCGTGGGCGTAGCTGTCGAGCACGTGCCCGGCGGCGCGCTCGATGGCCGCCGGGTTGCCGTACAAAGTGGCCGGGTCGAGATTGCCCTGCAGTGCCACGCGACCGCCGGTGCGGGCCACGGCGTCGGACAGGTCCAGGGTCCAGTCCACGCCGAGTGCATCGGCGCCGGTGTCGGCCAGTGCGCCCAGGTGCAGGCCGGTGCCCTTGCCGAACAGGATCAGCGGGGTGCGCTGGTCGCCCTGGCCGCGCTCGAGCTCCTGCGCGATGCGGGTGAGGTAGCGCAGCGAGAACTCGCGGTACATCGAGGGGCTGAGCACGCCGCCCCAGGTGTCGAAGACCTGCAGGACCTGGGCGCCGGCGGCGCGCTGGGCCGCCAGGTAGGCGATCACCGCATCGGTGACCACCGACAGCAGCTGGTGCAGGGCCGCCGGTTCGTTCAGCGCCATTGCCTTGATCCGGGCGAAGTCCTTGCTGCCGCCGCCTTCGACCATGTAGCAGGCCAGGGTCCAGGGGCTGCCGGAGAAGCCGATCAGCGGCACCTTGCCGTCCAGTTCACGGCGGATCACGCGCACCGCGTCCATCACGTAGCGCAGTTCGGTTTCCATGTCCGGCACCGCCAGCCGGGCGATGGCGGCGGCATCGCGCACGGGGTGACGGAACTTGGGGCCCTCGCCATCGACGAAGTACAGCTCCAGGCCCATCGCATCGGGGATGGTGAGGATGTCCGAAAACAGGATCGCCGCGTCGAGATCGAACCGGCGCAGCGGCTGCAGGGTGACTTCGCAGGCGATGTCGGGGGTCTTGGCCATCGCCAGAAAGCTGCCGGCCTTGGCGCGGGTGGCGCGGTACTCCGGCAGGTAGCGGCCGGCCTGGCGCATCAGCCAGACGGGGGTGCAGTCCACCGGTTCGCGGCGCAGGGCACGCAGCAGGCGGTCATGGCGGGATGGGCTGGTCACGGAACGCTTCCTTGGAATCTGGCGGCGCAGGGCCGAACGAAAGGGGGCTGACGGCGCGGTGGCCGCCTAGCGCGGCGGGTCGCCGGGGGTGCGGGTGAGGGTGTAGCCGCGGTGGAGATGCGCATCGCGCGCTTTCTCGAAGGCGGCCTGCGCCAGGTCTTCCTGCAGGAACAGCTCGCGACGCAGTTGCCCGCGCCCGCCGATGGGGCCGGACTCGTGCAGCAGCTCCCAGCCGCCGAACAGGTCCGGCTGCAGGGTGAGCTGAAGGTAGCGGGCCGGGTCGGCACCGCGGGCGAGTTGGTGCAGGAAAACGCGCATGTGCCGATTGTAGCCGCGAACGCCGGAGGCGGCCGTGGACGCTGCGCCGGGTGCGGCAGACGGTCGCAGCCTCAGCCGGCGGCGAGCACGCGCAGCACGTCGGCCTCGTCAACGTCGGCCACCACTTCGGCGCGGCCGATGCCACGCCACAGCACCAGGCGCAGGCGGCCGGCAATGTTCTTCTTGTCCAGCCGCATCCGCGCCAGCAGGGCGTCGGGCGCCAGGCCGGCCGGGATCGCCACGGGCAGTTCGTAGCGCACCAGCAGATCGCGCAGCTGCGCGGTGTCGGCCTCGGTACTCATGCCCAGCTGCGCGGACAGGCGCGCGGCCAGCACCATGCCCACTGCGACCGCTTCGCCGTGGTTGAGGTTGTCGTTGCCCGGCGCGCCGTAGCCCTGTTCGGTTTCGATGGCGTGGCCGAAGGTGTGGCCGAGGTTGAGCAGAGCGCGCTCGCCCTTCTCCAGCGGATCGCGGGCGACGATCTCGGCCTTGTGCTCGCAGCTGCGCGCGATCGCCTGGGCCAGCGCGGCGTCGTCACCGGCCAGCAGCACGGCGTGTTCGGCGTGCAGCCACTGGAAAAACAGCGGGTCGCGGATCGCGCCGTACTTGATCACTTCGGCCAGGCCGGCACGCAGCTCGCGCGGGGGCAGGGTGCGCAGGGCGGCGGTATCGGCGATGACTGCGCGCGGCGGGTGGAAGGCACCCACCAGGTTCTTGCCTTCGGGAATGTCCACGGCGGTCTTGCCGCCGACCGAGGAGTCGACCATCGCCAGCAGCGAGGTCGGCAACTGCACGCAGTCCACGCCGCGCATCCAGCAGGCCGCCGCAAAGCCGGCGAGGTCGCCGGCGACGCCGCCGCCGAGCGCCATCACGCAGGCATCGCGGGTGGCGCCGAGCGCGGCGAGCGCGGTGATCGCCGCGCCGAAGTTGTCCAGGGTCTTGGAGGCTTCGCCGGCCGGCAGCACCAGGGTGCCGATCAGCAGGTCCGGGCGGGCGTCGAGCAGGGCGGCCTTGACCCCGTCCAGGTACAACGGCGCCACGGACGAATCGCTGAGCAGCAGCACATGGCGGCCGCGGACGTGCTGCACCAGCAGTGCGCCCTGGCCGAGCAGGCCCGGGCCGATGTGGATGGTGTAGGGCGTGTCGCCGCCGACGGCGACGGTGCGGGGGGCGGGGGTCATGCGGGGGTGTCCTGTCGCTGCCATTGCGCGGCCAGGCGCAGCACCAGCTGCGCGGTGGCCTCGGCGGGGGTGTAGAGATCGGTATCCAGGGTGAGGTCGGCCAGCCCGCGGTACAGCGGGTCGCGCAGGGCCGCCATCTCGAGCAGCACCTGCTCGCGGTCCGGGCGCTGCAGCAGCGGGCGGCCGCGGTCGCGCGCCAGGCGTTCAAGCTGGGCCGGCACGCTGACCCGCAGGTACACCACAAAGCCGCGGCGGCCGATGGCCGCCCGGTTGTCCGGGTCCAGCACGGCGCCGCCGCCGGTGGACACCAGCTGGTTGCGGCCGGTCAGCAGTGCCTGCAGCACCTGGCGCTCGTGCTGGCGGAAGCCGGCTTCCCCGGCGTGCTCGAACAGGGCCGGAATGCTGGCGCCCGTGGCCTCGACGATGGCCTGGTCGGCGTCCACGAAGTCCAGCGTGAAGCGCTCCGCCAGGCGGCGCCCGATGCAGGTTTTGCCGGCGCCCATCGGGCCGATCAGGATCAGGTTCGGAGCGGGATTCATTACCCGCGATCCTAACATCTCCGTGCCACGGCCTTTACGCGCCGGCCCGCATGGTGGGCAGCGCGGAATGTCCCGCGCGCAGCCGGAGCCTGTCCATGTCAGTGGCCAAAATCATCGAGATCAATGCCTCCTCCAAGACCAGCGTCGAGGACGCCGTGCGCAGTGGCCTGAAGAAGGTATCCGAGACGGTGAAGGGCATCCAGGGCGCCTGGATCAACGAGACCAAGGTGGTCACAGACGGCGAAGGCAACATCACCGAATGGCGGGTCAACCTGCGGGTGACGTTCCTGGTGAGCTGAGGGGCGGTGCCGGCACGATGCGGCGCTGCTCGTCCAGCGCGATCACCCGGTCGGCAAGGGCCGGCAGCGTGCGCAGTGCCTGCCGGCTGACGCGTTCGTAGTACTGCACGAAGCGCTCCAGCTGGGCGCGGCTCATGCTGCTGCGCCCTGGCTGGGCGGCCTGCAGGTTCTGTTCCTGCTGCCAGCGCCAGCGCGGAATCACCGAGAAATCCGGCGGCTGCAGGAACCACAGCCGGTCGCAGCGCTGCCACAGCGCGGGATAGTCCCTGGCCAGCGCTTCGTTGCACCAGCGCCGCCAGCGGCCATCGGGGTCGGCCTCGCGCTCGAGCGCATTGAGCGGCGTCGCCAGCTCCGCCTCGGTCTGGGGCGGCGTACCGAGGAACCAGCCTTCGAACACCAGCAGGTCCAGTGGGCCCGCCAGCCGTGGCCAGGCGGACGCCGGCTCGCGCTCGTCGGCCAGCTTGTCGAAGCGGGGCAGGGTGACCGGCCCGCCGGCGGCGACCGCGTCGAGCGTGGCGTGGGCCAGGGGTAGATCGTGCGTGCCGGGCGGGCCACGGGTGAGCAGCAGCGGGTGCACCTGCCGCGCCAGGCGCTGGCGCTGCGCGCGGGTCAGGTAGACATCATCGATGGAGAGCATGGCCGCACGCAGACCGCGCGCCTCCGCCAGGGCCACCACCTGGGCAGCCAGCGTCGATTTGCCGCTCCCCTGCAGGCCGCTGATCGCCAATACTGGAATGGCCGCACCACACCCCAGTGCATCGTCCAGCGCCTGTGTGACCAGCGCATCTGGAAATCCTTTTGTCACGGGCATGTACGCAGGTGCGGGCATGCAGCGACAATAAACCCAAACCGCGCGACAAGAAAACCGCCATGACCGATCTGTATGCCGAAGCGTTGTCCACCTTTGCCGGGCTGTTCGAAGAAGCCAAGGCAAGCCGCGAAGTCGAACCCAATGCCATGACGGTGGCCACCGCCGACGCCGGCGGACGGCCGTCGGCGCGGACTGTGCTGCTCAAGGCGTTCGATGCGCGCGGCTTCGTGTTCTATACCCACCTGGCCAGCCACAAGGGCCGCGAACTGCAGGAAAACCCGCACGCGGCGCTGCTGTTCCTGTGGCGCAGCCTGCGCGAGGCCGGCATCCAGGTGCGCATCGAGGGGGCGGTGGAGCAGGTGGCCGACGCAGAGGCCGATGCCTACTTCGCCTCGCGTCCGCGCATGAGCCAGATCGGTGCATGGGCCTCGCTGCAGTCGGAGACGCTGGCCTCGCGCGAGGCATTCGATGCGCGCGTGGCCGAGGTCGAAGCGCGTTTCGACGGCCAGGACGTGCCGCGCCCGGCCGGTTGGAGCGGCCTGCGCGTGGTGCCGCAGCGGATCGAGTTCTGGTACGGCGCGCAGTTCCGCCTGCATGAGCGCTGGTGCTACGAGATCGACCCGGCCGGGCAGTGGAGCAAGCGGCTGCTGTTCCCGTGAGTGCGCCCGCGCCCATGATCCGGCAGGCGGTACCCGCCGACGCCGCGGCATGGGCGCGGCTGCGGCTGGGGCTGTGGCCCGACGCGGACGACCCGATGGATGCGTTGGCCCTGTCACTGGCCGATACCGACGGGGCGGTGCTGCTGGCGTGTACCGCGGACGGCGAGGCGATCGGTTTCGCCGAGGTGCGGCTGCGCCGCGACTACGTCAACGGCACCGACAGCTCGCCGGTTGGCTTTCTCGAAGGCTGGTACGTGCAGCTGGGCTGGCAGGGCCACGGCGTGGGACGCGCGCTGCTCGATGCGGCGGCGGCCTGGACACGCTCGGCCGGCTGCAGCGAACTGGCCTCGGACAGCGCGCTGGACGCGGTGGCCGCGCACGCGGCGCATCGTGCCTGCGGGTTCGAGGAAACCGAGCGCGTGGTGTATTTCCGCAGGGCGTTGCCGCCACTGCCCTGACGCGCGCGCCGCGCGGCCGCTAGACGATCGCCGCCGCGCGCAGCCACCGCCACAGCGTGGTGCGCGAAACGCCGAGCTGCGCGCACGCCTGCTCGCGGTTGCCGCCGCACGCGGCGAGGACCTGCCGCAGCGTGGCGGCGTCCGGCCGGGAAGCCACGGCCGGCGCCGCAGCCGACGGCGGCGCATCGGCCAGTGCGGGCGTCGGCAGTCCGTCCAGTTCCGGCACCCAGTGCAGCAGCTGGGTCAGCGACAGGTCGCCTGGCCGGTGCTGCCAGTGGATGCGCAGCCGGTCGACCACGTTGCGCAGCTCCCGCACATTGCCCGGCCACGGCGCCTCGCCCAGCCGCTGCAGCGCTGCCGCCGACAATGGTGAGGCGGTCTGGCCGAGCTGCCGGAAGAAATGGGCCACCAGCAGCGGGATGTCGTCGCGGCGTTCGCGCAGGGTGGGCAGGGCGATGCGCAATGCCGCCAGGCGGTAATACAGATCGCGGCGGAAGCGCTGCGCCTCCACCAGCGATTCCAGCGTCTGCAGCGTGGCCGCGACCACGCGCACGTCCACTGGCGTCGGCTCGGTGGCGCCCACGCGCAGCACCTCGCGCTCTTCCAGGACACGCAGCAGGCGGGTCTGCAACGGCAGCGGCAGCTCGCCGATTTCATCGAGGAACAACGTGCCGCCCTCAGCGGCTTCCACCAGACCGACACGGCCGCCACGACGTGCGCCGGTGAACGCGCCTTCGTTGTAACCGAACAGCTCGGCCTCGAGCAGCGACTCGCTGATCGCCCCGCAGTTGAGCGCCACGAAGCGTCCGCGCCGGCCACTGGCGGCATGCAGTTGGCGTGCCACCAGCTCCTTGCCGGTGCCGGTGGCGCCGGTGACCAGCACGGTGCTGTCGTGCGGGGCGTACAGCGCGATGCGATCGCGTACCTGCTGCATCGGCAGGCTGTCGCCGAGCAGGGCGTGGTCGGCATCGCGGTGCCGGGCCGGCGGTCGTCGCCGTGGCGAGAGCGCACCGGACCGGGCCAGGGTCTGGGTCAGTTCCAGCGCATGTTCGAACGCCTGGCGGACCGAATCGGCCGAGTACAGCAGCACGCCGGGCAGGCCCACCTGTTCGGCATGGTCGATGGCCATGCCGGTGCCGACGATCACCTCGATCCCGTTGGCGCGCATGTCGGCAATGCAGTCGCGGGCATCTTCACGGGTGACAAAGCGGCGGTGCTCGATGTCCAGCCCGAAGCTGTGCTGGAAGCTGCCGAAGGTGGGCACGTCGGTGGCATGGGTGACCAGGCCGATGCGCGGTGCAATTCGCCGCGCGCGCGCCAGCGCTTCCATCAGGTCGAAGCCATTGGCCTGGATCGGCACCAGCGGCACCTCCAGCCGGCTGCGCAGGTACGCCGCGTTGGAACCGCCGGCGATCACCACATCGCAGTGTTCGCGACGCAGGCGCTGGCCGATCACGTCCACCGCTTCCTCGAAGCCGAGGTTGATCGGCACGATCCGCGCGCGGCGGTCGAACTCCGGAATCACATCGCCGAGCAGGCCGGTCAGACGGGACACGCTCACCGTCCAGATCACCGGCAGGTGGCCGGGGTCCGGGTCGGGCAGGCGATGGCGGGGCAGGCTGATCGACATGGCAATGTTTCAATGTTTCAGTGCCATCCATGTTACATGTGTTTCATTGGGCGGGAATGAAACGTTGCTGCCACGGTCCTGTCTCAATGAATTCATAGGGTTGCGACTTGGCACGCCCCTTGCGCCTGTCCTCCCGTCACTCACGATGGAATGCCACATGAGCTCCTCTGTTTCCTCCGCGGGCAGCCGCTTCCGCGCTGCGCTGGCCGCCGAATCGCCCCTGCAGGTGATCGGCGCGATCAACGCCAACCACGCCCTGCTGGCCCAGCGTGCCGGCTACCGGGCCATCTACCTGTCCGGCGGCGGCGTCGCCGCAGGCTCGCTGGGCCTGCCGGACCTGGGCATCAACACCCTGGAAGACGTGCTGATCGACGTGCGCCGCATCACCGACGTCTGCGACCTGCCGCTGATGGTGGACATCGACACCGGCTTCGGCCCCAGTGCGTTCAACATCGCGCGGACCGTGAAGTCGCTGATCAAGGCCGGTGCTGCCGCCTGCCACATCGAAGACCAGGTCGGTGCCAAGCGCTGCGGCCACCGCCCGGGCAAGGAGATCGTGACGCAGGGCGAGATGGTCGATCGCGTGAAGGCCGCCGCCGATGCCAAGACCGATCCGGACTTCTTCCTGATCGCGCGTACCGACGCCATCCAGGTGGACGGCGTGGATGCGGCGATCGAGCGCGCCATCGCCTGCGTCGAGGCCGGTGCCGATGGCATCTTCGCCGAGGCCGCCTATGACCTGGACACCTACCGCCGCTTCGTCGATGCGGTGAAGGTGCCGGTCCTGGCCAACATCACCGAGTTCGGCAAGACCCCGCTGTTCAGCCGCGATGAACTGGCCTCGGCCGGCGTGGCGATCCAGCTGTTCCCGCTGTCCGCGTTCCGCGCCGCCAACAAGGCCGCCGAGAACGTGTATGAGACCATCCGTCGGGAGGGCCACCAGCGTAACGTGGTCGACGCGATGCAGACGCGCGAGGAACTGTACGACCGTATCGGCTACCACGCCTTCGAGCAGCAGCTCGATGCGCTGTTCGCCGCCAAGAAGTAACACCGAAGCACTGTTTTCCTGGAGGGATCATGAGCGAAGCAACCACCGCCCCCGGCTTCAAGCCGAAGAAGTCCGTCGCCCTGTCGGGCACCGCCGCCGGCAACACCGCACTGTGCACCGTTGGCCGCAGCGGCAATGACCTGCACTACCGCGGTTACGACATCCTGGACCTGGCCAACACCAGCGAGTTCGAGGAAATCGCCCACCTGCTGGTGCACGGCAAGCTGCCCACGCGCGCCGAACTGGTCGCCTACAAGGCCAAGCTGAAGTCGCTGCGCGGCATTCCGGCCGCGGTCAAGGCCGCGCTGGAAGAGCTGCCGCCATCGGCGCACCCGATGGACGTGATGCGCACCGGCGTGTCGGTGCTCGGCTGCGTGTCGCCGGAGAAGGACGACCACAACCACCCGGGCGCGCGCGACATCGCCGACAAGCTGATGGCCTGCCTGGGCTCGATGCTGCTGTACTGGTACCACTGGAGCCACAACGGCCGCGCGATCGACGTGGAAACCGACGATGACTCCATCGGCGGCCACTTCCTGCACCTGCTGCACGGCGAGAAGCCGCAGGATTCGTGGGTCAAGGCGATGCACACCTCGCTGATCCTGTACGCCGAGCACGAGTTCAACGCGTCCACGTTTGCCTGCCGCGTCATTGCCGGCACCGGCAGCGACATGTACAGCTGCATCACCGGCGGCATCGGTGCGCTGCGCGGCCCCAAGCACGGCGGTGCCAATGAAGTGGCGTTCGAAGTGCAGAAGCGCTACGACTCGCCCGACGATGCCGAGGCCGACATCAAGGCGCGCGTCGAGCGCAAGGAAGTGGTCATCGGCTTCGGCCACCCGGTCTACACCGTCAGCGATCCGCGCAACAACGTGATCAAGGACGTGGCACGCGAGCTGTCGACCGAGCAGCAGAACCTGAAGATGTTCGACATCGCCGAGCGCCTGGAAACGGTGATGTGGGACATCAAGAAGATGTTCCCGAACCTGGACTGGTTCAGTGCGGTGAGCTACCACATGATGGGCGTGCCGACGGCGATGTTCACCCCGCTGTTCGTCATCGCACGCACCTCCGGCTGGAGCGCGCACATCATCGAGCAGCGTGTCGATGGCAAGATCATCCGCCCGAGCGCCAACTACACCGGGCCGGAAGACCAGGCCTTCGTGCCGATCGACCAGCGCAGGTAAGACCGACGTACCGCACCCGTCCGCGGGTGCCTTGCGGAACAGGCCGGCGCGATGCCGGTCTGCTCCGTTGCGGCGTCGCACCTCCTTCTTTGCCGGTGTCACGACGCCCCGGCCCGCCAACAAGCAGCTATCGCCAGCCATGAACACCAATTACCGCAAGAACCTTCCCGGCACCTCGCTGGACTATTTCGATACCCGTGCCGCGGTCGACGCGCTCCAGCCCGGTGCCTATGCCACGCTGCCGTACACCTCGCGCGTGCTCGCCGAAAACCTGGTGCGCCGCTGCGACCCGGCCACGCTGGACGCCTCGCTGCGCCAGCTGATCGAGCGCCGCCAGGACCTGGACTTCCCGTGGTTCCCGGCACGTGTGGTGTGCCATGACATTCTCGGCCAGACCGCGCTGGTCGATCTGGCCGGCCTCCGTGATGCCATCGCCGATGCCGGTGGCGACCCGGCGCAGATCAATCCGGTGGTGCCGACCCAGCTGATCGTGGATCACTCGCTGGCGGTGGAATTCCCCGGCTTCGACAAGGCAGCGTTCGAGAAGAACCGCGCCGTCGAGGACCGCCGCAATGAAGACCGGTTCCACTTCATCAACTGGACCAAGAAGGCGTTCAAGAACGTCGACGTGATTCCGCCGGGCAACGGCATCATGCACCAGATCAATCTGGAGAAGATGTCGCCGGTGGTGCAGGTGCGCGAGGGCGTGGCCTTCCCGGATACCTGCGTGGGTACCGACAGCCACACGCCTCACGTGGATGCGCTGGGCGTGATCGCCATCGGCGTGGGCGGCCTGGAAGCGGAGAGCGTGATGCTCGGCCGTGCCTCGTGGATGCGCCTGCCCGACATCATCGGCGTGGAACTGACCGGCCGCCCGCAGCCGGGCATCACCTGCACCGACGTGGTGCTGGCGCTGACCGAGTTCCTGCGCAGGGAGCGCGTGGTCGGTGCGTGGATCGAGTTCTTCGGTGAAGGCGCCAATGCGCTGACCATCGGCGACCGCGCCACCATCTCCAACATGACGCCGGAGTTCGGCGCGACCGCGGCGATGTTCTACATCGACCAGCAGACCCTGGACTATCTGCGCCTGACCGGCCGCGAAGATGCCCAGGTCGCCCTGGTGGAAACCTACGCCAAGGCCACCGGCCTGTGGGCCGACGATCTGGTCACCGCGCAGTACGAGCGCGTGCTGCAGTTCGATCTGTCCACCGTGGTGCGCAACATGGCCGGCCCGTCCAACCCGCACAAGCGGGTGGCCACCGCCGACCTCGCTGCCCGCGGCATCGCCGATGAAGCCAAGCTGGCCTCCGGCAAGCAGGAACAGGCCGACGGCCTGATGCCGGACGGCGCAGTGATCATCGCCGCGATCACCAGCTGCACCAACACCAGCAACCCGCGCAATGTGATTTCGGCAGCCCTGCTGGCACGCAATGCCAACCGCGCCGGCCTGACCCGCAAGCCGTGGGTGAAAAGCTCGCTGGCGCCCGGGTCCAAGGCCGTGCAGCTGTACCTGGAGGAGGCCGGCCTGCTCGGTGATCTGGAGCAGATGGGCTTCGGCATCGTTGCCTTCGCCTGCACCACCTGCAACGGCATGAGCGGTGCGCTTGATCCGAAGATCCAGCAGGAAGTGATCGACCGCGACCTGTACGCGACCGCGGTGTTGTCGGGCAACCGCAACTTCGACGGCCGCATCCACCCGTACGCCAAGCAGGCCTTCCTGGCCTCGCCGCCGCTGGTGGTGGCCTACGCCATCGCCGGCACCGTCCGCTTCGACATCGAGAAGGACGCGCTGGGCTTCACTGCCGACGGCACCCCGATCACGCTGAAGGACCTGTGGCCCAGCGATGCCGAGATCGATGCGGTGGTCGCCGCCAGCGTCAAGCCGGAACAGTTCCGCAAGGTCTACGACCCGATGTTCACCTTCAAGGTCGAGCACGGCGCGCCGATCAGCCCGCTGTACGACTGGCGTCCGCAGAGCACCTACATCCGCCGCCCGCCGTACTGGGAAGGCGCGCTGGCCGGTGAGCGTCCGCTGCGCGGCATGCGTCCACTGGCGGTGCTGGGTGACAACATCACCACCGATCACCTGTCCCCGTCCAATGCGATCCTGGCCAGCAGTGCGGCCGGCGAGTATCTGGCGAAGATGGGCCTGCCGGAAGAGGACTTCAACTCCTACGCCACCCACCGCGGCGACCACCTCACCGCGCAGCGCGCCACCTTCGCCAACCCGAAGCTGATCAACGAGATGGTGGTGGTTGATGGGCAGGTGAAGCAGGGCTCGCTGGCACGCGTGGAACCGGAAGGCGAGGTCACCCGCATGTGGGAAGCGATCGAAACCTACATGGAGCGCAAGCAGCCGCTGATCATCATCGCCGGTGCCGACTACGGCCAGGGCAGCTCGCGTGACTGGGCCGCCAAGGGTGTGCGTCTGGCCGGTGTGGAAGCCATCGCTGCCGAAGGCTTCGAACGCATCCACCGCACCAACCTGATCGGCATGGGCGTGCTGCCGCTGGAGTTCAAGGACGGCGTCAACCGCAGGACCCTGGGCATCGACGGCACCGAGACGTTCGATGTGCTCGGCGAGCGCGTGCCGCGTGCCGAGCTGACCCTGGTCATCCACCGCCGCAGCGGTGAGCAGCTCAACGTGCCGGTCACCTGCCGGCTGGACACGGCCGAGGAAGTCTCTATCTACGAAGCGGGCGGCGTGCTGCAGCGCTTCGCCCAGGACTTCCTGGAATCCTCGCAGGTCGCCTGACCACCCGCCTCACGACGGCCCGGCGACGGGCCGTCTTCCTACCAGGACTTCTCATGGCGTTTCTTCCCCAGCTCCGCATTCCCGCCACCTACATGCGCGGCGGCACCAGCAAGGGCGTGTTCTTCCGCCTGCAGGACCTGCCCGCCGCCGCACAGACGCCGGGTGCGGCCCGCGACGCGCTGCTGATGCGCGTGATCGGCTCGCCCGACCCCTACGCCAAGCACACCGACGGCATGGGCGGGGCCACCTCGAGCACCAGCAAGTGCGTGATCATCGCCGCGCCGTCGGTGCCCGACCACGACGTGGACTATCTGTACGGCCAGGTCTCGATCGATAGCGCATTCGTCGACTGGAGCGGCAACTGCGGCAATCTCAGCACGGCGGTCGGGCCGTTCGCGATCAGCAACGGTTTCATCGACCCGGCGCGCGTGCCGCACGACGGCATCTGCACCGTGCGCATCTGGCAGGCCAACATCGGCAAGACCATCCTGGCGCACGTGCCGATGGCAGGCGGTGAGGTGCAGGAGATCGGCGATTTCGAGCTTGACGGGGTGACCTTCCCGGCGGCCGAGATCCAGCTGGAGTTCCTCGACCCGTCCGACGACGGCGAAGGCGAGGGCGGCTCGATGTTCCCCACCGGCAACCTGGTCGACACGCTCGATGTGCTTGGCGTGGGCACCTTCGAGGTGACCATGATCACCGCGGGCATTCCCACCATTTTCCTCAGCGCGGCCGACCTGGGCTACACCGGCACCGAGCTGCAGCCGGCGATCAACGAGGACAAGGCGGCGCTGGCACGGTTCGAGGCGATCCGCGCGCACGGCGCGGTGCGCATGGGCCTGATCGCCAGCGTCGAGCAGGCGGCCACGCGCCAGCACACCCCGAAGGTTGCGTTCGTCGCGCCCGCGCAGGACTACGTGTCTTCCAGCGGCAAGCGGATCGCGGCCGGCGACATCGACCTGCACGCGCGCGCGCTGTCGATGGGCAAGCTGCACCACGCCATGATGGGCACCGCCGCGGTCGCCATCGGTACTGCTGCGGCGATTCCCGGCACCCTGGTCAACCGCGCCGCCGGCGGTGGCGAGCGTGAGGCGGTCACATTCGGCCACCCATCCGGCACGCTGCGCGTGGGTGCCCAGGCCGCCTGCGTTGACGGCCAGTGGACAGTCACCAAGGCCATCATGAGCCGCAGTGCACGCGTGCTGATGGAAGGCGCGGTGCGCGTCCCCGCGTAAACCGCCCACCCACGCAGCGGCGCTCTGCCCCGCTGCCAGAGCAGGAGCGACACCATGTCCAGCGGCAGCCCCCCGTCCAACGAGCGCGTCGCCTGGGACGCGGTGATGACCGACATCGTCGACTACGTGCGCGACTACCCGGTGGAATCGCCCCTTGCCTACACGACCGCGCGCCACTGCCTGATCGATACCCTGGGGTGCGGGCTGGCGGCGCTGTCGTTCCCGGCCTGCAGCAAACTGCTCGGGCCGCTGGCCCCGGGCACCCGGGTGGTCAACGGGGCCCGGGTGCCGGGTACGCGGTTCGAGCTGGACCCGGTGCAGGCGGCCTTCAACATCGGGGCGATGGTGCGCTGGCTGGATTTCAACGACACCTGGCTGGCGGCCGAGTGGGGCCATCCATCCGACAACCTCGGCGGCATCCTGGCCACCGCCGACTGGCTCAGCCGCAATGCCGAGGCGCTGCGCCGCCCCCCGCTGACCATGCGTGACGTGCTCGTGGCGATGGTCAAGGCGCATGAGATCCAGGGCTGCCTCGCATTGGAAAATGCCTTCAACCGGGTCGGGCTGGACCACGTGGTGCTGGTCAAGGTCGCCTCCACCGCCGTGGTCGCGCACCTGCTCGGGCTGGACCGCGAGCGCATGCTCAACGCGGTGTCGCTGGCCTGGGTAGACGGGCAGGCGCTGCGCACCTACCGGCATGCGCCGAATACCGGCTCGCGCAAGAGCTGGGCGGCCGGCGACGCCACCAGCCGCGCGGTGCGCCTGGCGCTGATGGCGGCGACGGGCGAGATGGGCTACCCCAGCGCGCTGACCGCGCCGACCTGGGGCTTCTACGACGTGTCGTTCGGCGGGCAGCCGTTCCGCTTCCAGCGTCCCTACGGCAGCTACGTGATGGAGAACGTGCTGTTCAAGATCAGCTACCCGGCCGAGTTCCACGGCCAGACCGCCGTGGAAGCGGCGATGCAGGTGCACGCCCGGATGCGGGCGGCCGGCAAGCGCAGTGAGGACATCCAGCGGATCACCCTGCGCACCCAGCAGGCCTGCCTGCGCATCATCGACAAGCCTGGCCCGCTGCACAATCCGGCCGACCGCGACCACTGCGTGCAGTACATGGTTGCCATCGCGCTGATCTTCGGCCGGCTGGTCGCCGAGGACTACGAGGACGACGTCGCCGCCGATCCGCGCATCGACCCGCTGCGCGCGCGGATCGCCTGCGTCGAGGAGCCGCGCTTCACCGCCGACTACCTGGACCCGGACAAGCGCAGCATCGCCAACGCGCTGCACGTGACCTTCAACGACGGCACCACGCTGGAGGAGACGGTCGAGTATCCGCTCGGCCACGCCCGCCGCCGCGCCGAGGGCATTCCGCTGCTGGAGGACAAGTTCCGCCGGCACCTGGCCGGTCTCTTCCCGACGGTGCAGCAGCGCCGCATCCTGGACGCCTCGCTGGACCCGGTGGTGTTGGAGGCGATGCCGGTCCACGACTACGTGGACCTTTACGTGGCCGGGTAGAGCCGACCGTTGGTCGGCTGCCGTCCGCTGCGCACCGTCCCCCCACCATGACGCCAGTATCGCCAGGGCCCCGCCCCGAACGGGCCGGGAGGGCCCGTATACTGGCCGCCTTGATCAAGGAGTGACGTCATGGCTAGCCGCAGTCGGGTCGGGCAGTGGGGCTGGAAGGGAATCGCGGGTCTGGCGCTGGCCGCCGGCCTGGTGCTGGGCGTCGGAGGCTGCAAGCGCAACGACAGCGGCCAGTTGCCGGCCCCGTCCGGTGCGCCGATCACGGCCAAGGCCGAGGCCGTTGCCGGGTTCACCCTGGTGCGCGCCTTCCCGGACCAGAAGAGCGACGGCCTGTCGCTGGCGCTGGAGTTCTCGCGCCCGCTGGTCGGCACCCAGGACTTCGACACGCTGGTCCGCTTTGCCGAGAAGGTCGGCACCGACGAGAGCAGCTGGACGCTGTCCGATGACGGCAAGACCCTGCGCTATCCGTTCGTGGAGGCGGCCAAGGAATACACCGTGATCGTCTCGCCGGACCTGCTCGCCGCCGACGGCAGCCGGATCGGCAAGGAGCTGCGCCAGAAGGTGTTCAGCGGCGAGCTGTCGCCGGCGGCCGGCTTCGCCTCGCAGGGCAGCGTGCTGCCCGCGCGCGACAGCCGCGGCCTGCCGGTGGTCTCGGTGAACGTGCCCGAAGTGGACGTGGAGTTCCTCCGCGTCCGCGAGAAGGAGCTGCCGAACTTCTTCAGCCAGTACCAGCGCGGCGGCCGCCGCGGCAGCTGGGAGCTGGACAGCGAGTACGGCGACAAGACCCCGATGTCCAAGCTGGCCGAACCGGTGTACGTGAACCGGTTCGTGCTCGGCGGCAAGCAGAACGAGCGCGTGCTGACCTACCTGCCCACCCAGGACATCAAGGAACTGCAGGCCCCGGGCCTGTACTTCGCGGTGATGAAGCGCAGCGGCTCGTTCGACAGCGAGTTCGATACCGCCTTCTTCACGGTCAGCGACATCGGCCTGCACACGCGTGCCTACAAGGACACCCTGTTCGTCCACACCGCCTCCCTGCAGAGCGGTGCGTCGCTGAAGAAGATCGAGCTGCGCGTGCTCGATGGCAAGGGCGAAGTGGTGCTCAAGGGCGCGACCGACGGCAACGGCAATGCCCTGCTGAAGTACACCCTGGACGCCAGCCACGTGCTGATCGCCAGCAGTGGCGGCGACACCACCATGCTGCCGTTCAACCAGCCGGCGCTGGACCTGAGCGAGTTCGCGGTGGCCGGGCGTGACAACGCCTGGTTCGACGTGTTCGCGTGGTCCGGTCGCGACCTCTACCGCCCCGGCGAGACGGTGCGCATTTCCGCGCTGCTGCGCGACAACGACGGCAAGCCGGTCGGCGGCCCGGGCAAGGCCGCCCAGCCGGTGTTCCTGCGGCTGAAGCAGCCGGACGGCAAGACCTTCCGCGAAACCCGTCTGCAGCCGGGCGAGCAGGGCTACATCAGCTTTGAACAGACCATTCCGGCCGAAGCGCCGACCGGGCGCTGGCAGGTGGAGTTCCGCACCAACCCCGCCAGCAAGGAAGCCATCCAGGGCATGACCCTGCGCATCGAGGAGTTCCTGCCCGAGCGCATGAAGCTGGACCTGGACAGCGCGCAGAAAACCCTCAAGCCCGGCGAGCCGCTCAAGCTGATCGCCGACGCCGCCTATCTGTATGGCGCACCGGCCGACGGCAACCGCTTCACCGCGCGGCTGGCGGTGGCCGCCGAGCAGTCGCCGGTGGAATCGCTGCCCGGTTATTTCTTCGGCGATCCGACGATGGAACTGCCGCGCGAGGCGCGCGACGTGATCGACACCGAGTTCCCGGCCGACGGCAAGCTGCGCCAGGACGTGGTGCTGCCGGCCGAGGTCAAGGCGACCGCGCCGGTGGCGGTGGTGGTGTCCGGCAGCGTGTACGAGACCGGTGGCCGCACCGTCACCCGGACCCTGAAGCGGGTGATGTGGCCGGCCCCGGTGCTGGTCGGCGTGCGCCCGTTGTTCAAGCCCGAGGACGGCGCCGACGCCAACAGCAACGCGCGCTTTGAACTGATGCGCGTGGATGCGGCGGGCAAGGCGCAGCCGGCCAAGGGGCTGAAGGTGACCCTGGTGCGCGAGCTGCGCGACTACCACTGGAGCTTCAACGACAACCGCTGGGACTACGACTTCACCCGCCGTTTCGAGAACAGGGAAACCCGCACCGTCGACGCCGGCACCGCCGCCATCACGGTCGATTTCCCGGTGGAGTGGGGCGAGTACCGGCTGGACGTGTTCGATCCGGCCACCGGCCTGACCAGCCGCTACCCGTTCCGTGCCGGCTGGAGCTGGAACGATGACAACCGCGGCCTGGACGCGCGTCCGGACAAGGTCAAGCTGGCTCTGGACAAGACCGCCTACAAGGCCGGCGATACCGTGCGCGTCACCGTCACCCCGCCGCATGCCGGCAAGGGCGTGCTGATGGTGGAGAGCGACAAGATGCTCTACGTGCAGGACATCGACGCCAAGCCGGGCAGCACCTTCGACATTCCGGTGACCGCGGAGTGGGAGCGCCACGACATCTACATCACCGCGCTGGTGTTCCGTGGGGGCAGTGCGCCGAGCAAGATCACCCCGGCCCGTGCGGTCGGCGTGGTGCATGTGCCGATGGACCGCAAGGCACGCCAGATTGCGGTGGGCCTGTCCGCGCCGAAGCAGATGCGCCCCGAGCAGACCCTGCCGGTGACGGTGAGCGCCCCGCAGCTGGCGGGCAAGGTCGCGCACGTCACCGTCTCGGCGGTGGACGTGGGCATCCTCAACATCACCCGCTTCCCGGTGCCCGACGCCGCCGCGCACTTCTTCGCGCAGCGTCGCCTGGGCGTGGATGCCTACGACATCTACAGCCGTGTGATCGAGAGTTTCGACGGCGCCAGCGGCAAGCTGAAGTTCGGTGGCGACATGGCGCTGGCGGCAATGCCGCAGGCCAAGCGTCCCACCGCACGCGTGCAGACCGTGGACCTGTTCTCCGGCCCGGTGAAGCTCGACGCCAAGGGCATCGCCCGGGTTGCGTTGAAGGTGCCGGACTTCAACGGCACCCTGCGCATCTCCGCGCTGGTGTACGCCGATGACCAGTACGGCAAGCGCGACATGGAAACCGTGGTGCGCGCACCGATCCTGGCCGAAGCCAGCATGCCGCGCGTGCTCGCGCCCGGCGACACCAGCACGGTGACCCTGGACGTGCAGAACTTCACCGGCAAGCCGGGCGAGTTCAAGGTGCAGGTCGATGGGATCGGGCCGCTGACGCTGGGCGAGCCGACCCGCGCGCTGACCCTTGCCGCCGATGCCAAACGCACCTTGAGCTTCCCGCTCACCGCGCGCGAGGGCTATACGGTGGCCAAGGTGCGGGTGCGCGTGGACGGCAACGGCTTCAAGGTGGATCGCCGCTACGACCTGCCGGTGCGTGCCGCCTGGCCGCAGGTGCTGCGTGCGCAGACCCGCACGCTCGATCCGCTGGTGGCGGTGAGCATGGACGCCAGCCTGGCCGATGGCCTGATGAACGACTCGGTGACCGCGCGCATGCTGGTCAGCGCCTTGCCGCCGATTCCGTTCGCCAGTGCACTCAACGGCGCGCTCAACTACCCGTACGGCTGTGCCGAGCAGACCACCAGCAAGGGCTATGCGGCCCTGATGCTGGATGAGGCCACCTCGGCCATGCTCGGCGCCGATGGCCTGGATGCCAAGACCCGCCGCGAGCGCATGGAAGGCGCGTTCGGCCGGCTGGCCTCGATGCAGGTGGCCAACGGCAACTTCTCGATGTGGGGCGACGACGGGTACGTCAATCCGTGGCTCACGCCGTACATCGCCGAGTTCCTGCTGGACGCCAAGGACGCGGGCTTTGCGGTACCCGACACGGTGCTGCAGAAGGCGCTCAACCGCCTCAGCGAGGACCTGCTGTCCGGCGGCAACCAGTTCTATGGCGAGGACCGCCGCGAGAACCTGAAGTTCGCCAACCAGGCGTACTCGGGCTATGTGCTGGCCCGCGTCAACCGCGCCCCGCTGGGCACGCTGCGCGCGCTGTACGACAACGAACGCAGCAAGTCGTTGACCGGGCTGTCGCTGGTGCACCTGGGCATCGCGCTGTCGCTGCAGGGCGACCACAAGCGCGGCGACGCCGCGATTGCGGCCGGCTTCGCCAAGAACGGGGGTGACCGCCCGGCGTACTTCGGCGACTACGGCAGCGCGGTGCGTGACGACGCCCTGATGATCGCGCTGCTGCACGAGCGCAAGCTGTCCAAGCCGGCCTACGACGCACGCGCGATCGACCTGGGCCGCGCGCTCGATGCCCGCCGCAACAGCGGCTGGATGTGGCTGAGCACGCAGGAACAGGTGGCGCTGGCACGCATGGGCAAGGCGCTGGCGGCCAACCAGAAGAAGCTGGTCTCCGGTGAGCTGGCGATCGGCGGCGAGAGCGAGACCATCTCCGCGCGCCGCATGTTCGGCCGCAGCGTCGACTACGCCACGTTGGCCAAGGGCGTGCGCTTCACCCCGCAGGGCGAGCCGCCGATGTTCGCCAGCCTGGAAGTGGCCGGCATCCCGCGCAACCCGCCCGAGCCGGACAGCCGTACGCTCGGCGTGGAGCGCAGCTGGTACACCACCGACGGCAAGCCGTGGACGCCGCGCGCGCTGAAGGAAGGCGAGGCGCTGATCGTGCGGGTCAGCGTAACCCCGAACGTGGACATGCCCGACGCGCTGCTCACCGACCTGCTGCCGGCCGGGCTGGAGATCGAGAACTTCAACCTCGGCGACGCCAAGCAGTGGGCCGACGTGGTGGTGGACGGGCTGAGCGTGAACGACCGCGGCGACGCGGCCAACGTCAAGCACGAGGAGTTCCGCGACGACCGCTACGTGGCTGCGCTCAAGCTCTCGCGTGGCAGCACGGCCAAGGTGTTCTACCTGGTGCGTGCGGTCACGCCCGGCACCTACCGGGTGCCGCCGCCGCTGGTGGAGGACATGTACCGTCCCGACCTGCGCGGGGTGGGCCGCAGCAACCCGACCACGCTGACCGTGGTGCAGCCATAACCGCTGGCCGGGTCGCCGCCCCCGCGGCGGCCCGGCGGTCCGTGTCGTCGATGCCATGACCTTTTCCTTCCTTTCCCGTCTGCGTCGCCAGGTGCGGCCGCTGTGGCCGTGGTTGCGCTGGGGTACCGCGGCTGCGCTCGCGCTGCTGCTGGTGCTGGACCTGGCATTCCCGCCGCCGCTGCCGCGCCAGCGCGATACCAGCACGCTGGTGGTCGCGCGTGACGGGACGCCGCTGCGTGCCTTCGCCGACGCCGAAGGCGTGTGGCGTTATCCGGCTTCCGCCGACAGCGTGTCGCCGCTGTACCTGCAGGCGCTGCTCGGCTACGAGGACCGCTGGTTCTGGCGGCATCCCGGCATCAATCCGTGGGCGATGCTGCGTGCCGGCAGGCAATGGGTGGTCGAGCGCCGGATCGTCTCCGGCGGTTCCACCCTCACCATGCAGGTGGCGCGCATCCTCGATCCGCATACCCGTACGCCGTGGGGCAAGGCCAAGCAGCTGCTGCGCGCGGTACAGCTGGAAGTGCACCTGAGCAAGGCGCAGATCCTGGCGCTGTACCTCGAGCGTGCGCCTTACGGCGGCACCATCGAAGGCGTCGAAGCGGCGAGCTGGGCCTACCTGGGCAAGCCGGCCTCGGCGCTGTCGCATGCCGAGGCGGCGCTGCTTGCGGTGCTGCCGCAGTCGCCCAGCCGGCTGCGCCCGGACCGCCATCCGGAGGCGGCGCAGGCGGCACGCGACAAGGTCCTCACGCGCATGGCCGACCTCGGCGTGTGGTCGCGCGAGGAGGTGGACGACGCGCGGATCGAGCCGGTGGTCACCCGCGCGCTGCAGCCGCCGCTGCACGCCGCGTTGCTCGCGCAGCGGCTGCGGTCGGCACAGCCGCGCGCGGCGCGGATCCAGAGCACGCTCGACATCGGCCTGCAGCGCACGCTCGAGGAACGCGTGTCCTCCTATTTCTCGCAGCTGCCCGAGCGCACCTCGGCGGCGTTGCTGGTGGTGGACAACCGCACGCTCGAAGCGCGCGCCTACGTCGGCTCGGTGGCCTTTGGCGACAAACAGCGGCTCGGCCACGTGGACATGGTGCAGGCGTGGCGCTCGCCCGGTTCCACGCTCAAGCCGTTCCTGTACGGGATGGCGCTGGACGATGGGCTGATCCACTCCGAGAGCCTGATGGTCGACGCGCCGCAGGGCTTCGGCGGCTACCGCCCGGGCAACTTCGATGCCGCCTTCAACGGGCCGGTGAGTTCGGCCACCGCGCTGCGGCTGTCGCTGAATGTGCCCGCGGTGGACCTGCTGGACCGGGTGGGCCCGGCGCGGTTCGCCGCGCGCCTGTCGCATGCCGGCATCAACCTGCGCTTTCCGCGCGGCAGCAGCCCGAACCTGTCGCTGATCCTGGGCGGCACCGGCGCACGGCTGGAAGACCTGGTGGGTGCGTTCGCCGCATTCAACCGCAACGGCATCGCCGGGCGTGTGCGCTACACCGCCGACGATGCGGTGATCGAGCGGCGGCTGATGTCGCCGGGCGCGGCATGGATCACCCGCGAGGTGCTCGAATCCAATCCGCGCCCCGGCTACGGCACCGGCACGTTCGATGTCACCAGCCGCCCGCGCGTGGCCTGGAAGACCGGCACCAGCTATGGCTACCGCGACGCATGGGCGATTGGCAGCACGCGGCACTACACGGTGGGCGTGTGGGTCGGGCGGCCCGACGGCACTCCGCTGCCCGGCCAGTACGGCGCGGTGACCGCGTTGCCGTTGATGTTCGAAGTGATCGACAGCCTGCCGCGCCAGAGTGGCGATGCCAGCGCCGCGCCGATGCCGGCCAGCGTCACCCGCACCGACATCTGCTGGCCGACCGGTGAGCTGGCCGAGGGCACGCCGCCGGACCTGTGCCAGCGTCGCCTGCAGGCGTTCGTGCTGGACGGCGTGGTGCCGCCCACGTTCGCCGAGCGCGATGCGCGGCTCTGGCAACCGGGGCGGCAGCGCTTCGAGGTGGACGCGCGCACCGGCCTGCGGCTGTCGCCGGACTGCAGCGCACCGCATGTGGCCGAACCGCGCGAGATCGCCCGCTGGCCGGCACTGGTATCGCCGTGGCTGCCGTTGGCGCAGCGCCGTGCCGCGCAGTTGCCGGCGCTGTCCCCGGATTGCCGCGACGACGGCCGGCAGAGCGGCGGCAGCCTGCACATCGAAGGGCTCAACGACCGCGCCACCCTGGCGCGTGCACCCAATGCCGAACACGGCGTACGCCTGCAGCTGCGTGCGCTCGGCACCGACGGCAGCATCGACTGGCTGCTGGATGACCGCTGGATCGCGCGCACCGAAGGCGCGCGCCTGTTCCAGCGGGATTTCGACGACGTCGGCGACCACACCCTGACCGCGCTCGCCACTGATGGCGCCTGGACCCAGGTGCGCTTCCGCATCCTGCGCTGAGCGCCCGGCGCGTGCAGCGCCGGTGCGCGTCGTCCGCCCGTGTTACTTGCCGATCCAGCCGTCCAGCAGGTCGGCGAATTCGTCGGCGTGCTCTTCTTCCTGCGCCAGGATCTCTTCCAGGATGCGCTTGGTGGTGGTGTCCTTGTCGCCGACGAAGTTGATCATCTCGCGATAGCTGTCGATCGCGATGCGCTCGGCGATCAGGTTCTCGCGGACCATGTCGCGCAGAT
Organism: Stenotrophomonas sp. GZD-301; assembly: GCF_049310345.1. Lineage (NCBI taxonomy): Bacteria > Pseudomonadati > Pseudomonadota > Gammaproteobacteria > Lysobacterales > Lysobacteraceae > Stenotrophomonas > Stenotrophomonas sp. GZD-301. The sequence continues at coordinate 50,341 of NZ_JBMOWY010000013.1, forward strand.
CGGTGCCTTCCTTGTACTCGGCGTGCGAGCGCGCGGTCAGCGTGTCCGGATTGAGGTCCGGTTCGCCGCCCAGCTGCACGATGCGCTCGGCCAGCTTGCCGGCATGCGCCTGCTCCTGCTGGGCATGTTCAAGGAACTCGGCCTTCACCGCATCGGCGAGCATGCCCTTGGCCATGAAGTAGTGGCGGTAGTAGCGCAGCACGCACACGTACTCGGTGGCCAGCGCATCGTTGAGCAGCTTGATCACCGCCTTGCGGTCGGCGCTGTAGGTGTCGGTGATGGCGCCGTCTTCGATGTCCTTGCGGGCACGCGCGCGCAGGGTGGCGGTGTCGCTGATGCCGGCCGGACGTTTGGTCCCGGCGGCGGTGGAAGCAGGGGCGGGGCGGGCATTCTTGGCTGGCTTTGACATGGCTGGCCGGGTTCCTCTGTTGCGTGGGTTCAGTGGGGAAGGTGCTCCAGCACGTACTGTGCGGAGGACACCTCGAACTTGCCGGGGTCTTCGATGAAGGCCTGCCGCACCACGCCGTCGTCGACATACAACGCGAAGCGGCGCGAGCGCAGGCCCATGCCGGAACTGCTGGCATCCATCTCCAGCCCGAGTGCGCGGGTGAATTCGCCGTTGCCGTCGGACAGCATCTGCAGGCCATCGGGGACGTGCTGGCTCTCGCCCCAGGCCTTCATCACGAACGGGTCGTTGACGGCCACGCAGAACACGTCGATGCCGCGGTGGCGGAAGTCGGCGAAGTGCTCGACGTAGCCGGGCAGGTGGCGGGCCGAACAGGTCGGCGTGAACGCCCCCGGCACGGCAAACAGCACCGCCTTGCGCCCGTCGAACAGGGCGTGGGTGTCGATGGTCTCCATGCCCTCGCGGATGCGCTTGAGGGTCACTTCGGGGATGCGATCGCCTACGTGGATGGTCATGCGGGCTCCTTGTACATCGGCAGGGTAGGGCGGGCGATGGGAGGGCGGCGTCAAAACGTTGAAAACGTGCCGTCCAGCCCCATCCTGCTCCCCGCCGATGGCGCTGGCATTGCGCAGGATCAAGCCGCAGGCCCGGGGTGACGGGCAGGGGCGCCGCCAGCCGCTAGAATTGACCGGACGGTGCCCGCCTGCGCGGGCGACCGAACTTATTCGAGGTGTCTGGATGGAATTCAAGGATTATTACGCCACGCTCGGTGTGGAACCGACCGCGGGCGATGCGGAAATCAAGACCGCCTACCGGCGGCTGGCGCGCAAGTACCACCCCGACGTCAGCAAGGAGGCCGGCGCGGAAGACAAGTTCAAGGCCGTCAACGAGGCCTATGAGGCCCTGCGCGACCCGCAGAAGCGCGCCGCCTACGACCAGCTCAAGGCGCAGGGCTATCGCCCGGGCGAGGAGTTCCATGCGCCGCCGAACTACGGCGGTGGCCAGGGCTTCGACTTCGAAGAGGTGTTCGGCGGTGGCGCCGGCGGTGGCGGGTTCAGCGATTTCTTTGAAAGTCTGTTCGCGCGCCAGCGCGGCGGCGGTGGCGGTGGCGGGCGCTCCAGCGGTTTCGCCGGCGCCGGCGCCGGCCCGCAGCCGCTGCGCGACACCCGCGCCAAGCTCTCCGTGCCGTTGGAAGCGGCCTATGCCGGCGACAGCCTGCGCATCAACGTCAACGGCCGGCAGCTGGACGTGCGCGTGCCCAAGGGCATCCGTCCCGGCCAGGTGATCCGCCTGAGCGGGCAGGGCAACGGCGGCGGCAACCTGCTGCTGGAAGTGGAGTACGCCGAACACCCGCAGTTCGAAGTGGACGGGCGCAACGTGCTCTACACCCTGCAGGTGATGCCGTGGCAGGCCGCGCTGGGCACCAGCATCAGCGTGCCGACCCTGGGCGGTGCGGTGGAACTGAAGGTGCCGGCCGACTCGGACGCCGGGCGCAAGCTGCGCCTGCGGGGTCGTGGCCTGCCCGGCACGCCGGACGGTGACCAGATCGTCGAGCTGGAGATCGTCGCGCCGGCCCCGACCGAAGAGGCCCAGAAAAAGGCCTACAAGGCGCTGGCCAAGGCCTTCGGCGAGAAAATCTGAAGGAGCCCCGGTGGGTGCCGACCGGGGGTCGGCACGCCGGTCAGACGGCCGGCGGTTCCTGGTTGCTGAACACCCGCTCCAGCACCTCGGACAGCTCGTCCTCGGAGAACGGCTTGGTGATGTAGGCCTTGGCGCCCTGGCGCATGCCCCACATGCGGTCGGTGTCCTGGTCCTTGGTGGTCACCAGGATCACCGGGATGTGCTTGGTGGCCGCATCGCGCGACAGCGTGCGGGTGGCCTGGAAGCCGTTGAGATTGGGCATCACCACGTCCATCAGGACCAGGTCGGGCAGTTCGGCCTTGGCCGCTTCCACACCGGCCGCACCATCGGTGGCGGTCAGGATCTCGTGACCGAGCTTCTCGACGATGCGCTGTATCCCCAACAGCTGCGACGGTGAATCGTCGACGATCAGAATGCGTGCCATGTTGTTCCCCATGTGATGCGCGCAGTGTAGTGCGCGCCTCGCATCGGCGTGAAGCATCCGGCGCACCGTCCGTCGCCCGGCTGGCGCGCTCAGTCGATTCGTACCACCGTACGCCCGTGCCCACCGCCGGCCAGGAGGCGTTCGAACACACCCGGCAGGCCGTCCAGGCCCACTTCGCCGGTGCAGATGCGCGCCAGGTGGCGCGGCCGCCACTCGCTGCCGAGCTTGTCCCACACCTTCTCGCGCAGCTCCCGCGGCGCGCTCGAGGACGACACGCCCAGCAGCGACACACCGCGGATGATGAAGGGCATCACCGTCATATCCAGTGCCGGGCTGGCAGCGAGCCCGGCACTGACCACGCTGCCGTATGGCGCGGTCTGTGCCAGCAGGCTGGCCAGCATCGGCCCGCCGGCGTTGTCCAGGCCGCCGCCGAAGCGCGCCGATTCCATCGGCCGGGTGGTGACCAGCGTCTCGCGCGGCAGCACCTCGCGCGCGCCGAGGGCGCGCAGGTAGTCGGTCTGTTCGGCCTTGCCGCTGATGGCATGCACCTCGAACCCGGCCTGGCTGAAGATGTCCACGGCCAGCGAACCGACGCCGCCGGTGGCACCGGTGACCGCCAGCGGGCCCAGGTCGGGGGTCAGCCGGTTGTCGAGCATGCGCAGCAGGGCCAGCGCGGCGGTGAAGCCGGCCGTCCCCAGAATCATCGCCTCGCGCGGGGTCAGCCCGGCCGGCTGGGCGATCACGGCACTGGCGGGCAGCCGGACATACTGGCTGTAGCCGCCATCGCGGGTCTCGCTGAGGCCGCAGCCGGTGGCCAGCACGGCATCGCCTTCGCGCCAGGCCGGGTCGGTGGAGGCGACCACCGTGCCGGCCACATCGATCCCGCCCACCAGCGGAAAGCGACGCAGGATCCGCCCCGTGCCGGTGCCGGCCAGGGCATCCTTGTAGTTGACCGAGGACCAGCCGGCCCGGATCACCACCTCGCCGGGCGCCAGGTCGTCCAGTCCGATCTGCTCCATTCCGGCCCGATGGCCGCCGTCGGCGGCCTGGTGGATGCGGAACGCGTCGAAGGGGGCGGAAGGGAGCATGGCCGTGACCTGGCGGGGAAGGGAGGCACACACCTTACCCGCTGGCAGCGGGGCCGGGGCCGGTGCAAGGCTGCATGAATCGCATCCCGCGCCTCATTCCCCCTTCCAATCCTGCCGGTCAGCCCCATCTAGTAGAATCGGATGAGATACACCGGTTGACGTTGCGGGAGTGGCCCGCAGGCAGCCTTACCTTGATGGAGCGTGCATGGCCTGGAATACACCCGGCGGCAACAAGGGCGGACAAGGCCCCGACGAGAATCGACGCGGGCCGTTCAAGCCGCGCGGCGGCGGCAATGGCGGTGGTTGGGGCGGTCTGCCCGGGCCGCTGAAGGAGATGTTCGATGGGAACATCCTGCGCTGGGTGGCGGTGGCGGCGGTGCTGCTGCTGCTGTTCTCCAGCTTCCAGCTGATCGGCGAACAGCAGCGTGGCGTGGTGCTGCGCTTCGGCCAGTTCTCGCGGATCCTGGGGCCCGGCCCGAACTTCAAGCTGCCGTGGCCGATCGAATCGGTGACCAAGGTCAACGCCACCCAGATCAAGACCTTCAGCAGCCAGGTGCCGGTGCTGACCCGTGACGAGAACATCGTCAACGTCTCGGTCAACGTGCAGTACCGCATCGCCGATCCGCAGAAGTACCTGTTCGGCGCGGTGTCGGCCGACCAGGTGCTGGAGCAGTCGGCGCAGAGCGCGGTGCGCGAGCAGGTGGGCCGTGCCGACCTCAATGCCGTGCTGAACAACCGCGGTCCGCTGGCCGTGGTCGCCGAAGAGCGTCTGCAGTCGGCGCTGAAGGCCTACCAGACCGGCCTGGTCGTGACCGGGCTGACCCTGCCCGACGCGCGCCCGCCGGAAGAAGTGAAGCCGGCCTTCGACGAGGTCAACGGCGCCCAGCAGGTCAAGGAACGCCTGATCAACGAAGCCCAGGCCTATGCGGCCAAGGTCGTACCCGAAGCGCGCGGCCAGGCCTCGCGTGCCCGCACCACCGCCGAAGGCTACAAGCAGGCAGTGGTGTCCAAGGCGCAGGGTGATGCCGACCGCTTCAGCCTGCTGCAGGTGCAGTACAAGGACGCCCCCGAGGTCACCCGCAAGCGGCTGTGGCTGGAAACGGTGGAGCAGGTGCTGTCGCAGAACCGCAAGATCATCGGTGGCGATGGCCGCCAGCTGATCTATGTGCCGATGCCGGGCGATGCCCGTGCCGCCGGCGCTGCCGCCCCGGCGGTGACCCCGGAAGTGATGCTGCCGTCGTTGCCGGCCAGCACCCCGGTGGATGGGGTGCGCGACACCGAGCGCCCGACCACCCGCCCCACCGGCCGACCGACCGGTCGTGAAGGAGCCAGCCGATGAAGAGTTCACTGTGGATCGGGTTGGCCGTGGCCGCCCTGCTGGGCCTGTTGGGGTCGGTGTACGTGGTCCGTGAGGACCAGACCGCGATGGTGCTGAACCTGGGCAAGGTGGTCCGTGCGGACATCAAGCCGGGCCTGCACTTCAAGGTGCCGCTGGTGGAATCGGTACGCGTGTTCGACCGCCGCTTCCAGGTGCTCGACACCGCGCCGGCGCGTTATTTCACCGCCGAGCAGAAGGACGTCAGCGTCGACTTCTTCGCCATTGGCCGCATTTCCGACGTGCGCAACTACTACCGCGCCACCGGTGGCGATGCCGCCCTGGCCAATGCGCGCCTGGCACCGATCATCACCGACTCGCTGCGCAACCAGATCAACTCGCGCACCTTGCAGCAGCTGGTGTCGGGTGATCGCAGCGAACTGATCGCCAACCAGCTGACCGGCATCAACAAGGCGGTCAAGGAACTGGGCATGGAAATCATCGACCTGCGCATCAAGCAGATCGACCTGCCCACCGACAGCCAGGTGATCAACGATGTGTACGAGCGCATGCGCGCACAGCGCAAGCAGGAAGCGGCCAAGCTTCGCGCCGAGGGTGAGGAGCAGTCGCTGACCATCCGTGCCCAGGCCGACCGCGACAGCACCGTGCTGGTGGCCGAAGCCGAGCGCGACGCCCAGCAGCTGCGCGGTGCCGGCGACGCCGAAGCCGCCCGCATCTACGGCAAGGCCGGTTCGGCCGACCCGTCGTTCTACGCCTTCTACCGCAGCCTGGAGGCCTACCGCGGCTCCATGACCGACGGCAACGGCGTGATCGTGCTCGACAAGAACGACCCGTTCCTGCAGTACCTCAAGAGCGATCGCTGAGGTCGCAGGCGGCAGCAACCCACGGGGACCCGGTGCAGACCGGGTCCCCGTTTCATTTGTGATGTGTGGAGTTGTCCATGAAAGACCTGTTCTCGGCGCTGTGCCTGGTGGCCGTGTTCGAAGGCCTGTTCCTGTTCGTTGCGCCCCGCGCCTGGAAGCGCATGGCCGAGCAGCTGCTGATGCTGCGCAGCAGCGCCCTGCGGACCTGGGGCGGGGCGATCCTGCTGGCCGGCCTCACCACGCTGTGGTGGCTGAAGCACTGAAACGGCGCCCGCCCTGCGCCGTTTGGGCGGGCCTGACCGGGCGGTGAAGCCCCCCGCCGCCGGGGTGGCACCGGACCCCGGAAACCCGGATAATGCACAAAAGCCGGACGGGCCTCCCCGTTCGGCTTTTTCCGTGTCTGGGCCTTCCATCGCCGGCCGCTCCCCGTTTGGAGCCGCCATCACCGCGCTGGCCAGCCCTGCCACGGTTTACCCGTCCGCGGCCCCGATGGCCGCAACATATTGAGGAGCCCGTCATGGGTCAGTCTGTCGTAGTGCTTGGTGCCCAGTGGGGCGATGAAGGCAAGGGCAAGATCGTCGATCTGCTCACCGAGGAAATCGGCGCCGTCGTGCGCTTCCAGGGCGGTCACAATGCCGGCCACACCCTGGTCATCAACGGCAAGAAGACCGTCCTGCACCTGATCCCGTCGGGCATCCTGCGCGCCGATGCGCTGTGCCTGATCGGCAACGGCGTGGTGATCTCGCCGGCCGCGCTGCAGAAGGAAATCGCCGAGCTGGAAACCTCCGGCGTGGAAGTGCGTTCGCGCCTGAAGATTTCCCCGGCCGCGCCGCTGATCATGCCGTACCACATCGCCCTGGACCAGGCGCGCGAACGCGCTGCCGGCGGCAAGGCGATCGGCACCACCGGCCGTGGCATCGGCCCGGCCTACGAAGACAAGGTGGCGCGTCGCGGCATCCGCATCGCCGACCTGCATTACCCCAAGCAGCTGGAAGAACTCCTGCGCACCGCGCTGGATTACCACAACTTCGTGCTGACCAAGTACCTCAACACCGACGCGATCGACTTCCAGAAGACCTACGACGAAGCACTGGCCTTCGGCGAGTACGTCGAGCCGATGAAGTCCGACGTTGCCGGCATCCTGCACGACCTGCGCAAGCAGGGTAAGCGCGTGCTGTTCGAAGGCGCCCAGGGCGCGCTGCTGGACATCGACCACGGCACCTACCCGTACGTCACCAGCTCCAACACCACCGTTGGCGGCGCACTGGCCGGTGCCGGCGTCGGTGCCGATGCGATCGACTACGTGCTGGGCATCGCCAAGGCCTACGCCACCCGCGTTGGCGGCGGCCCGTTCCCGACCGAACTGGACGATGAAATCGGCCAGGGCATCCGCGACCGCGGTGCCGAGTACGGCGCCTCGACCGGCCGTCCGCGTCGCTGCGGCTGGATGGACATCGTCGCGCTCAAGCGCGCCGTGGCCATCAACGGCATCAGCGGCCTGTGCATCACCAAGCTCGACGTGCTCGACGGCATGGAGAAGCTGAAGGTCTGCATCGCCTACGAATACCGCGGCAAGCGTACCGAGTACGCGCCGCTGGACGCGCAGGGCTGGGAAGAGTGCACCCCGGTGTACCTGGAGTTCCCGGGCTGGACCGAGAACACCCACGGCATCACCAACTGGGACGACCTTCCGCCGGCCGCCCGTGCCTACCTGCGCGCGCTGGAAGAGCTGGCCGGTTGCCCGATCAGCATCGTCTCCACCGGCCCGGATCGTGACCACACGATGGTCCTGCAGGACCCGTTCGCCTGAGCGGATGGCCGGTACCGGGCCCTGCCCGGAACCGCGCCCGGCCCCGGCCGGGTGGGTGATACGGCCTGACTGACGAAGCCCCGCGCAAGCGGGGCTTTTTCGTGGGAGAAGGTGAATCGCACCCGTCCCGGACGGCAAGTGGCGGTCAAGAACGGGCAGGGCGGCGCCGATAACCGGGCACCCCCCCCCGGTTTGGATCGATATCATGGATTTCTTGAGGAACGTCAGCGTCGTCTGGCGTCTAGGTATGGGCTTTGGCCTGTTGTTGCTGCTGGTGGCTGCCGTAGTCACTACCGGCGCCACCGGCAGCGCGGTGCAGAAGCGCGCGATGCAGGAGGTGGCCGAGGTCAGCGTGGCCAAGGTCCGGCTGCTGTCGGACATGCTCGACGCCAACAACCAGATGATGGTGGTGCGCCGTGAAATGCTGATCCGCCAGGGAGATGCGCGCGAGGCCGACGAGGCGCGCATCGCCGACCTGGTCAAGCGCTACGAAGCCAGCTGGACCGCCTACCAGGCGCTGCCGAGCGACGCCGAGGGCAAGCAGATCGGCGAGGAGATCGCCGCCAGGCGCGCCACCGCCCGCCCGTTGAACAAGCAGACCAGCGAACTGATGCAGCAGGGCGACTTCCCGGCCGCCGTCGCGCTGACGCTTGGCGCGGTGCAGGAAGCGGCCAACGGCTGGAACAAGGCCCTGGCCGATGGCGTGGCCTACGAGGAAACCCAGAGCCGCGAAGCCGCCGCCGAAGCGATCCGGCTGGGTGAGCGCACCCTGCTGCAGCTGCTGGTGCTCGGCGGCGTGGCGCTGCTGGTCGGTATCGCGGCCTCGGTGCTGATCGGGCGCAGCCTGACCGGCCCGCTGGCCCGTGCAGTGGGCCTGGCCGAGCGCATGGCCAAGGGCGAGCTGGACCAGGACTTCCGCCTGGGCGGCCGCGACGAACTGACCCAGCTGGGCGAGGCGATGGCCAGCGTGCGCCACAACGTACAGGCGGCAATCACCGCGCAGCTGGACATGGCGCGCCAGCACGAGGCCGGCGCCATCAGCTACCGCATGGACGAAGCGGCGTTCCCCGGCGACTACGGGCGCATGGTGCGCGCGACCAACGAACTGGTCGCTTCGCACGTGGCGGTGGAATTCCACATGGTCGAGGTGATGCAGCGCTATGCGATCGGCGACCTGAGCCGCGACCTGGACAGCTACCCCGGCGAGAAGGCGGTCCTGACCCGCACGATGGCCACGGTCAAGGACAGCCTGGTGGCGATCAACGCCGAGATCGACCTGCTGGCCCAGGCGGCCGGCGCGGGCGATTTCTCGGTGCGCGGCAACGAGGCGGCGTTCCAGTTCCAGTTCCGCGCGATGGTGGCCAACCTCAACGGCATGATGGCCAGCTCGCAGGCCAGCATCGCCGATCTCTCGGCCGTGCTGCGCGCGATCTCCGTCGGCGATCTGACCTCGCGCATGGACGGTCACTACGAAGGCGTGTTCGCGCAGATGCGCGACGATGCCAACGTCACTGCCGCGCAGCTGACCGGCATCGTGGGCAAGATCCAGCTCGCGGCGGGCAGCATCAACGATGCCGCCCAGGAACTGGCCGCCGGCCACAACGACCTGTCGCGCCGCACCGAGCAGCAGGCCGCCAACCTTGAAGAGGCGGCGGCCTCGATGGAAGAGCTGACCTCCACCGTGCGCCAGAATGCAGAGCTCGCCAGCCAGGCCGACCATGAGGCGCACGCCGCCGGCGCGGCGGTGAAGGCCACCGAGCAGGCCATCGCGCAGATGGCGGCGGTGATGGGCGAGATCGACCAGTCGTCGGCACGCATCTCCGAGATCTCCTCGGTGATCGACGGCATTGCGTTCCAGACCAACATCCTGGCCCTGAACGCGGCGGTGGAAGCGGCACGCGCCGGCGAGAACGGCCGCGGTTTCGCCGTGGTCGCCAGCGAAGTGCGCACGCTGGCCCAGCGTGCCGGCGTTGCCGCCAAGGAGATCAAGGACCTGATCGACGATGCCAGCGCCAAGGTCAAGACCGGCCTGAGCGTCACCGTGGAATCCGAGGCGGCGATCACCCGCCTGACCCAGGCCAGCTCGCGCACCAACCAGTTGATGAGCGACATCGCCGCCGCCACCAAGGAACAGGCGGCCGGCATCGAACAGGTCAACCAGGTAGTGGTGCAGATGGACCAGGTGACGCAGCAGAATGCCGCGCTGGTGGAAGAGGCCACCGCCGCCAGCCGTTCGCTGGAGCAGCAGGCCAGCACGCTCACCGATGCGGTGGCGGTGTTCAAGCTGGACACCGGCAGCGTGGCAGCGGTGCGTCGGGCCGCCTGACCCGGCTGTTGTCGATGCGCGGCACCGCAGGGCGGTGTCGCGCATGCAGTTCGCGTGCGTCACCCGGTTCCAGTACCGTGGCAGGCCCCCTTGCTGCTCCAGATTGTCCATGACCATCCGCCGCATGACGCCCGACGACGTCCACGCCGCCAGCGCCGTCTGCCTGGAGGCGTTCACCGTCGCCGTGGCCCCGACGCTGTCCGCGCAGGGCATCGCCACGTTCGCCGGCGTCGCCTCGGCCGCCGCATTCGCCACCCGCCTGCAGGGCGACAACGTCCTCCTGGTCGCGGTCGACGCGGGCGCGATACGTGGCGTGGCCGAACTCAAGGAAGGGCGGCACGTGGCGATGCTGTTCGTGGCGCCGGACGGCCAGCAGCGCGGTATCGGCCGCGCGTTGATGACCGCCCTGTTGGCGCATGCGCGTGCACCGCTGATCACCGTCAGTGCGTCGCTGACCTCGGTGCCTGCCTATGTCCGCTACGGATTCGTCTGCGCGGGTGAGGTGGCCACGGCATCGGGTCTGGTCTACCAGCCCATGCACAAGCCGCACGACGTCGCGGCACGGGTGGACTGATCCGGATGCGGACGCTCGCGTTGCTGGAGGGCGGCTGTGCCACCTGTGGACACGTGTTCGCGCATCCCGGGCTGGGTGACCATGTGTATGGCGAGGCACTGCTGTGCAGCGCCGATGGCCGGCATTTCGCGGTGGCCAACGCCTTCGATGCGTTGCCCCAGCGCGTGGCGGCCCTGTTGCCGGACGGCGCGGACGCACGCTTCTGGCCGGTGCTGGCGGCGCTGGCCAATCCCATCGAAGGCCAGCCGCTGGTGCACGGCCTGCGCTGCCCGCAGTGTGGTGGATCGCAGCTTCGCTACCGCGACGGCGATCGCCTCGGAGCACAGCCGGTGGCCGACGCCGGATTCGGTGCAGCGATGGGCCTGACCGACGTCGAGCTGCAGGCGGCCATCCGGCGCCACGTCGCGGCGTAGCGCAGGCTACCCACGGCACGGCTTTTCAGCGATGCTCTGCGCTGGACAGGGGGCGACATGGACACCAGGAATCAGGGCCGCACCGACGGCGACAGGCCGGCCATCGCGCCGCCGGGCGAGGCGCCGACCGACTGGTCGGTGCTGCCGGTGGTGCACGGCAGTGAAGACTCGGTGGTGATGGTGCTGTGGCGGCTGCTGCGGCAGGAACCGGCCTTGATCGTCAGCGCCGGTTACGTGCTGCTGTCGCTGCTTGGCCTGTGGTCGAGCTACTTCTTCTATCTGCGCTTTGAACTGTCGATTCTCGATTACCTGCAGATCAGCGATTTTCTGGTGGCAGGGCTGCGTGATCCGGCGTACGCCGCGATCCTCGGCGGCGGTATCGCACTGGCCATCGTGGTGGGCTGGCCGGATACGCTGCGCCGGCGCAACCCGGCCAAGGTGGAGGCGCTGCGTGCGCGGCATTGGGGCTGGCGGATAGTGTTCTCGCGTACGCCGCTGACCAGTTGGGATGTTTCCGGCATGCGCCCGTTGACCGGGTTGTGCACGGCGGTGGCGTTCTTCATGGCGCTGGGCGCGGCGATCTATTCGCTGGACAAGGCCGAAGGCATCCGCAACGAAGGGCGGGGCAACAGAGTAACCGTCCAGCTCACCGGCGATGCGGCCGCCCTGAAGGGCGACGCACGTCTCCTCGGCAGCAGCAGCGCGTTCGTGTTCCTGTGGTGGCCGCAGCAGCATCGGGCCGAAGCGGTGCCGATCTCGGCGATCAAGCGCATGCAGGCGGTCGTCGTGCCGGGCAAGGCCAAGCCGGTCGCTGCGCCGGTGCCGGCGCCCGTGGCGCGATGAGCGCCCTCGGTCCGCGCCGCTCCCGGGCGCCGCTGTGGGGATGGCTGGAGCGGCTGGGCAAGGTGCTGGTGGTGCTGCTGCCTGCCGCGTATATGCTGGGGCGCAACTACGAGACGGCGTACTGGCATGCCCTCGGGCTGGGCGACGGTCTGATGGATGGCAGCCTCGAATCGCTGGTGTACCGCGGGTTCGAAGTGGTCTGGTATACGGCTGCCGCAGCTCTGAAGCTGGTGCCGGACACGGTCCTGTCGCTGGGCTGGTCCATGCTGCTGGGCGCTGTACCGCTCGGCGTGGTCCTGAGCGTCGGCATCTTCGTCTGCGTCGGGTGGCTGGTGCGTGTGCGGCGCCAGCCCTGGCTGCGTCGGCAGCGGGCGCGGCTGCGGATGGCACGGCGCAGGTTGCGGCGTGCAGCACGCGGCGAACGTTGGCTGAGCCGGCGTGAGCGGGGCCGTGCGACGGCCATCATCGTTGTCCTGGACCGCGGCACGCGCTGGCTGTTGCTGCTGCTCGTCGGCTGGTTGGTGCTGATCGTGGCGCCGCTCTGGGGCCACGTCGCCGGTACGCACAGTGCCCAACAGACCGACCAGCGCTATCGCCTGTGGAGCGCGCCGGACAACCAGCAGCGGGCGTTCACCCTGGTCCATCTGAAAACGCCGCCGCAGCCCGCGCAGGACGCGATGCTGCTCGAGTGCGGCACCCGCTGGTGCGTGTACTTCAACGGGATGGACTTCGTGGCCGTCGCCCCGGAGCAGATAGAACGCCTGCAGGGCTGCCTGCGCATCGAAGCGCTGTCGGCCGGCGGCCTGGGCTGCAACCACAAGGCGCTGCCCGCAGGGCGGTGACCCGCGCTGCGACGGCATCGCGCCGTCGCAGCGGTATCGCGCTAGGCCAACGTGCGCACCTTGGGTTCACGCGCCCACTGGCGGGTGGCGGCGGCGGCGGCGAAGGCGGCCGCATCCTCGGCCTCGACCACACCGGCATCGTTGCCGACGCGTGCGGCCTTCAGCAGCGCCTGGGCCCCGTCATCGGCGGCGATGGCCTTCAGGTGCGCCCACGCATCGGCCACGAAGTCGATCGCGGCCGATTCCTTGGCCAGGCGCTTGGCGGCCTCGGCGCTGAGGACCACCGCCACGGCATCGAACACCACCGAGGGCGTGCCGGCGAGCTGGCCATCGGCCGGCTGCAGCCTGCCGTCGCTGAGCGTGCCGCCGCCGATCTTCGGTGCCACCAGTTTGACGCTGGCGCCCGCCTTGGCCGCCGTCTTGCGCAGCGCGTTGATCACACCGGCATCGGACCCCGCATCGAACAGGATGCCGATGCAGCGCCCTTTGAGGATGTCCCGGGTGCGGCCGATCACGCGCACTTCGGGCGCGGCGGGAAGGTCCTGTGCCGGCGTCGCGGTGGCGGCCGGGTCGGGCAGGGCGGGCATTGCCAGGCCGTCCGCGACCCGCTTGGCGAGCGTCTCGTCGATATTGCGCAGGTGGCTCACCGTGCGCTCGCGGATGCGCGCGGTTTCCACCTTGGACAGTTCGAACACCAGCGCCGAGGCCAGGTGCGCCTGCTCCGGCGCTTCCAGGCTGCGGAAGAACATCCGCGCCTGGCTGTAATGGTCGGCAAAGCTCTCGGCACGCACGCGGCCCTTGCGGCCATCGTCGGGCGCGGTGGCATGGCTGGGGAACCCGTCGACGCTTTCGCGCGGGCTGTCATCCTGCAGCGAGCTCGGCTCGTAGGCCACGCGTCCCTTGGGCACGGCCATCTGCATATGCCCATCGCGCTGGTGGTTGGCGAACGGGCATTTGGGCGTATTGATCGGAATCTGGTGGAAGTTCGGCCCGCCCAGGCGGCTCAGCTGGGTGTCCAGGTAGGAGAACAGGCGGCCCTGCAGCAGCGGATCGTTGCTGAAGTCGATGCCTGGCGGCACGTTCGCCGGGCAGTACGCCACCTGTTCGGTTTCGGCGAAGAAGTTGTCGGGCCAGCGGTCCAGCACCATCCGCCCGATCACCGTCAGCGGCACCAGCGACTCCGGAACGATCTTGGTCGGGTCCAGGTGGTCGAACGGGAACGCATCGGCCTCCTCCTCGGTGAACAGCTGCACCGCCAGTTCCCATTCGGGGAAGTCTCCGGCGCTGATCGACTCGAACAGGTCGCGCCGGTGGAAGTCGTTGTCCGCGCCCTGCAGCTTCACCGCTTCATCCCACACCGTGGACTGCAGCCCCAGCTTGGGACGCCAGTGGAACTTGACGAAGGTGGACTCGCCGGCATCGTTGAGCAGGCGGAAACTGTGGATGCCGAAGCCCTCGATCATGCGCAGCGAGCGTGGGATGGCGCGGTCGCTCATCGCCCACATGATCATGTGCATCGATTCGGGCATCAGCGAGATGAAGTCCCAGAACGTGTCATGCGCGCTGGCGGCCTGGGGGAAGGCGCGATCGGGTTCCATCTTCACCGCATGGATCAGGTCGGGGAACTTGATCGCATCCTGGATGAAGAACACCGGGATGTTGTTGCCGACCAGGTCCCAGTTGCCTTCGCGGGTGTAGAACTTGACCGCGAAACCGCGCACGTCGCGCGGCGTATCCACCGAGCCGGCGCCACCGGCCACGGTGGAGAACCGTGTGAATACGGGGGTGCGTACGCCGACTTCGCTCAGCACCCGTGCGCGCGTGTAGTCGCCCAGCGAACGGGTCAGCTCGAAGTAGCCGTGGGCCGCGCTGCCGCGGGCGTGCACGATGCGCTCGGGAATGCGCTCGTGGTCGAAGTGGGTGATCTTCTCGCGCAGGATGAAGTCTTCCAGCAGCGTCGGCCCGCGGGGCGTGGCGCGCAGCGAATTCTGGTTGTCGGCCACCGGAATGCCCTGCGCGGTGGTCAGTGTGGGATGGCTACCGCCTGCACGCTGGTGGAGTTCATCGCCTGCGCCGCGCGCGTCGGTGGAGGCAGGGGCGGGCTTGCGGGGCTTGCTGGTGGCCATGAGGGCTCTCCGGGCTGGCGTAGGGGCAACACCTCACACTGGCAACCCGGGCGTTAACCAGGGGTGCGAAAATGGCGGGCAGCATGCACCTGCGCTTCACGCGGCGGGTATCCTTGGCGCGTGTTCCTTCCCAGCCTGCCGTGCCATGCGCGTTGAACCCGCCGACATCGAAGCCCTGTTCGACGCGATCCCGGACGTGTTGTTCTTCATGAAGGACCGCCAGGGCCGCTACACGCACATCAACCAGACGATGCTGCGCCGCTTGGGGCTGAAGTCGCGCAAGGACGTGATCGGCCGGACCGCCGCGGAGATCTACCCGACCGGGCTGGGTGCCGACTACGCCTCCCAGGACGAGCAGGTGCTGGCCGGCAAGGTGATCGAGAACCTGATGGAACTGCACCTGTTCGCCAACCGCGAGCCGGGCTGGTGCCTGACCTGCAAGCGTCCGCTGCTGGTAGAGGGCCAGGTGCAGGGGCTGATCGGCATCTCGCGCGATCTGGGGCAGAAGGACAGCCTGGGCACCCAGTACGAGCAGCTGCGCCTGGCGCTGGCGCATCTGAACGCGCACTACGCCGAGAATGTGCGCATGCAGACGCTGCTGGACATCACCGGGTTCTCGCTGTCCAAGCTCGAACGCACCTTCCGCAAGGTGTTCCAGATGACCCCGCAGCAGGTGCTGACCCGCCTGCGCATCCAGATGGCGGTGCACCTGCTGCACGGCCCGGACACCATCGCCAGCATCGGCCAGGCCTGCGGCTTCACCGACCAGAGCGCGTTCACGCGCAAGTTCAAGGCTGAGGTCGGGGTGTCGCCGCGCGGCTACCGCGCCCAGATCGGCGAACGCGTCCAGGCCTGAGCGCGGCGGCCCGGCCCGGCCTTCCGGCCTATCCCGTCACGCCGCCGGACGCGGTATCGTGTCGCACTTGTTGCCCGCCAAGCGATCCCGATGCCCGCATCTCCGACTCCGGCTCCTGCCGCTTCTCCCGCCAACGCCCGCCTGGGCCACGCGCTCAAACCCCGCCAGCTGATCATGATGGGGCTGGGCAGCGCGATCGGCGCGGGCCTGTTCCTCGGTTCCGGCGTGGGCGTGCAGGCCGCCGGGCCGGCGGTGCTGCTGTCCTACCTGGTGGCCGGCGCGCTGGTGATCATCGTGATGAATGCGCTGGGCGAAATGGCCGCGGCCAAGCCGACCAGCGGCGCGTTCTCGGTGTACGCCGCCGATGCGATGGGCGCCACCGCCGGCGCCACGGTGGGCTGGTTGTGGTGGGTGCAGCTGGTGATCGTGATCGCGGCCGAAGCGGTCGGCGCGGCGGGTCTGCTGGCCACCGTCTGGCCGGCGATTCCGGTGCCGATGGCGGCGCTGGCGTTCATGCTGTTCTTCACCGCGATCAACCTGCTGGGCGTGAAGAATTTCGGCGAGTTCGAGTTCTGGTTCGCGATCCTCAAGGTGGTGGCGATCGTGGCCTTCATCCTGATCGGCGCGGCGCTGCTGCTGGGCTGGCTGCCCAACGTGACCTCGCCGGGCCTGAGCAATTTCACCGCGCACGGTGGCTTCGCGCCCAAGGGCCTGGCCGGCGTCGGCGCGGCCCTGCTGGTGGTGGTGTTCGCCTTCGGCGGCACCGAGATCGTGGCGGTGGCCGCAGCGGAAACCGAAGACCCCGAGCGCAGCATCGCGCGTGCGATCCGCACCGTGGCCTGGCGCATCCTGGTGTTCTACATCGGCTCGCTGAGCGTGATCATTGCGGTGGTGCCGTGGACCAGCGAGCTGCTCAAGTCGCCGTTCGCGGCCGTGCTGGAGGTGGCCAAGATTCCCGGTGCGGCCACTGCCATCACCCTGATCGCGGTGATCGCGCTGTTGTCCGCGCTCAACGCCAATCTGTATGGCGCCTCGCGCATGATGTTCTCGCTGGCGCAGCGCCGCGAAGCGCCGGCCGTGCTCGGGTGGACCGATCCGCGCCAGGTCCCGATCATCGCGGTGCTGGCCAGCGTGCTGTTCGGCTTCGCGGCCACGGTGATGGAACTGCTGTTCCCGGAGCGGGTGCTGCCGGTGCTGCTCAACATCGTTGGTTCGACCTGTCTGCTGGTGTGGACGATCTCGCTGCTGTCGCAGCTGATCCTGCGCCACCGCGCCAACCGTGACGGCACCCGCCTGCCGTTCCGCATGGCGGGCTATCCCTACCTGACCGTGCTCGGCCTGGGCGTGCTGACGCTGATCTTCGGCCTGCTGCTGTCCGAAGCGCACACCCGCCTGCAGTTTCTGTCGATGGCCGCGCTGACCGCGGTGATCGCGATCACCAGCGAGATCGCGCGCCGCGTGCGCGCCAACCGCCCGGCCGATTGACCGGCACGACCGCGGCATCGCCACAACAGAAACGGCCCGCTTGCGCGGGCCGTTTTTCATTGCGTCAGGGCAGGGAGGTTCAGACCTCCACGCCCTCGTCTTCCTTGTAGGCATCGACCGGGATACAGGCGCACATCACGTTCTTGTCGCCGTACACGTTGTCCACACGTGCCACCGGCGGCCAGTACTTCTGCTGGCGCAGGCTGGCCAGCGGGAAGGCCGCCAGTTCGCGCGGATAGGCGTGCGCCCACTCGCTGGCCGAGACCGCCGTGGCGGTGTGCGGCGCATTCTTGAGCGGGTTGTCCTCGCGGTCCAGGCGGCCGTCTTCGATCGCGGCGATTTCTTCACGGATCTGGATCATCGCGTTGATGAAGCGATCCAGTTCGTGCAGCGATTCGCTTTCGGTCGGTTCCACCATCAGCGTGCCGGCGACCGGGAAGCTCAGGGTCGGGGCGTGGAAGCCGAAGTCGATCAGGCGCTTGGCCACGTCCTCGGCGGCGATGCCGGAGGTCTTCTCCAGCGGACGAACGTCCAGGATGCACTCATGTGCCACCAGCCCGTTGCGGCCGGTGTACAGGGTCTTGAAGTGCGGGGCCAGGCGCTTGGCGATGTAGTTGGCGTTGAGCAGCGCGACCTGGGTCGCCTTGCGCAGGCCGGCGGTGCCCATCAGGGTGATGTACATCCAGCTGATCGGCAGGATCGAGGCGCTGCCGAAGCTGGCCGCGCTGACCATGCCCACATCGCCTTCGCCGCCCAGCACCTTGGGCAGGAACGGCGCCAGGTGCGACTTGACCGCGCACGGGCCCACGCCCGGGCCGCCGCCGCCGTGCGGAATGCAGAAGGTCTTGTGCAGGTTCAGGTGCGACACGTCCGAGCCCCACTTGCCCGGCTTGGCCACGCCGACCAGGGCGTTCATGTTGGCACCGTCGGTGTACACCTGGCCGCCGTGCTTGTGGATGATCTCGCAGATCTCGACGACCTCCTCCTCGAACACGCCGTGCGTGGACGGGTAGGTGATCATCAGCGCGGCCAGGCGGTCGCTGTACTTCTCCGCGTTGACGCGGATGTCCTCGAGGTCGACGTTGCCGTTGGCATCGGTCTTGGTCACCACGACCTTCATGCCGCACATCTGCGCCGAGGCCGGGTTGGTGCCGTGCGCCGAATCGGGGATCAGGCACACGTCGCGGTGGTCATCGCCGCGCGAGCGGTGATAGGCGCGGATCGCCAGCAGGCCGGCGTACTCGCCCTGCGCGCCGGAGTTCGGCTGCAGGCTGACCGCGTCGTAGCCGGTGCACTCCACCAGCATCGCTTCCAGGCCGTCGATCAGTTCCTTGTAGCCGGTGGCCTGGTCGGCCGGGGCCAGCGGATGGATGTTGGCGAACTCCGGCCAGGTCACCGGGATCATCTCGGCGGTGGCGTTGAGCTTCATGGTGCAGCTGCCCAGCGGGATCATGGTGCGATCCATCGCCAGGTCCTTGTCGGCCAGCGAACGCAGGTAGCGGAGCAGTTCGTGCTCGCTGTGGTGGGTGTTGAACACCGGGTGGGTCAGGAAGGCGCTGGTGCGCACCAGGCCGGCGGGCAGCGCGTCGGCGGTGGCGGCGTCGAGCGCGTCCACGTCGACGTTCGCACCGAACAGCTGGCCGAGCGCGACGATGTCGGCACGGGTGGCGGTTTCATCCAGGCTGATGCCGACCGCTTCGCTGTCGATCGCGCGCAGGTTGATGCGTGCGGCCGCAGCCTTGGCATGGATTGCCTTGGCGTCGATGTCCTTGATGTGCAGCGTATCGAAGAAGTGCTCGCCGACGTTGACGCCGGCGCCGCGCAGCGCGGCGGCCAGGATGCTGGCCAGGCGATGCGTGCGGCGGGCGATGCGGGTCAGGCCGTCCGGGCCGTGGTACACCGCATACATCGAGGCCATCACCGCCAGCAGCACCTGCGCGGTACAGATGTTGGAGGTGGCCTTCTCGCGGCGGATGTGCTGCTCGCGGGTCTGCAGGGTCAGGCGGTAGGCGGCATTGCCCTGCGCGTCGACCGAGACACCGATCAGGCGGCCCGGCATCGAGCGCTTGTAGGCATCGCGGCAGGCCATGAAGGCGGCATGCGGGCCACCGAAACCGAACGGCACGCCAAAGCGCTGCGAGTTGCCGACCACGATGTCCGCGCCCCATTCGCCGGGGGCGGCGATCAGGGTCAGGGCGAGCAGGTCGGTGGCCACGGCCACCAGGCCGCCACGGGCGTGCACGGCATCGGCCAGCGCCTTGTAGTCGCCGATATGGCCGAAGGTGTCCGGGTACTGCAGCAGCACGCCGTAGGCTTCCGCTTCCAGCGCCTCGGCCGGGGTGCCCACACGCAGCACGATGCCCAGCGGTTCGGCGCGCGTGCGCAACAGTTCCAGCGTCTGCGGGTGCACGGCGTCGTGCACGAAGAAGGTGTCGGACTTCGACTTGGCCGAGCGCTTGGCCAGCGTCATCGCTTCGGCGGCCGCAGTGGCCTCATCGAGCAGCGAGGCGTTGGCGATTTCCATGCCGGTCAGGTCGGCGCACAGGGTCTGGAAGTTGATCAGCGCTTCCATGCGGCCCTGCGAGATCTCGGCCTGGTACGGGGTGTAGGCGGTGTACCACGCCGGGTTTTCCAGCACGTTGCGCAGGATCACGTTCGGGGTGAGCGTGCCGTAGTAGCCCTGGCCGATGAAGGTGCGGAACACCTGGTTCTTGTCGGCGATGGCGCGGATCTTGGCCAGTGCCTGCACCTCGGTCAGCGACTCGGGCAGGGCCAGCGGTGCCGGCGACTTGATCCCGGCCGGGACGATCGCATCGGTCAGCGCGTCCAGCGAGGCGTGGCCGACCACGTCGAGCATCTGCGCGATCTCGGCGTCGTTCGGGCCGATGTGGCGTTCGACGAACGCGTGGCTGTGTTCAAGCTCGCGCAGGGAAGGGGTGTTGTTGGACATGGCTGGCATCTCGGAGAGTGGGCACGCACGTTCGGAAGGCGGCCGGGCCGTGGCGCGAACAAGCGCGATCCACCGGACCCTGCGGTCTTCCTGGGTGCCCCTCTGTCCTTTTGCCTGAGAGTTTAAAAGCGCGCATCTGCGTGCTTCGTGCCCCTTCGGCGCCGGCACTCGCCGGTCTCTCCAGAGTTTTGGTACGGGTGGTATCGGGCCTGAGCGATTACGGGCGTTGCGCCTTCGGCAGCGGCTGGTTCAAAACACCTGTCCGCTTCTCCCACCATGTAGCCCGGCAATTATAGCCCAGCGGCCTGATCCGCTGCGTCCCTACGCCACATGAATACGGGGTGGTATGGGCGCCCGAACGGGGCCGTGGCGATGGTGCCCGGCCGCACAAAGGCCTATCATCATGGGATCCTCGTATTCATCTGGCGCCGCCCGTTCCGGGCTGGCGCCCGCCGTGCGTTCGCGCATGGCCCAGACGGAAGACCGCATGACGCCCGCCTCGCCCTCGACCCGCCGCCTGGCCCTGCTGCTCGCAGGCCTGGCGATGTTCGGTCCGTTCTCGATCGACACCATTTTCCCGGCCTTCCTGCTGCTCGGCGAACGCATGCAGGTGGACCAGGTCGCGGTGCAGCAGACCATCAGCGTGTACCTGCTGTTCTATGGCCTGATGAGCCTGGCCCACGGCCCGCTGTCGGATGCGTTCGGCCGCAAGCGGGTCATCATCGGCGGGCTGGTGCTGTTCATCGGTGCTTCGGTGGGCTGTGCGCTGTCGCGCGACATGCCCACGCTGCTGGTGTTCCGCGCGCTGCAGGGTGTGACCGCCGGCGTCGGCGTGATCGTGGGCCGCGCGGTGATCCGCGACCTTTACCACGGTGCCGACGCGCAGCGCCTGATGAGCCAGGTGTCGATGATCTTCGGCGTGGCTCCGGCGATCGCGCCGATCATCGGCGGCTGGATTCTGCTCGGCGGCGGCGACTGGCCGCTGATCTTCTGGTTCCTGGTGGTGTTCGCGGTGGTGCTGCTGCTGGCCACCGGCAAGTGGCTGCCGGAAACCCATCCGGTGCAGGCGCGTACGCCGCTGTCGATGCGCGCGCTGCTGCGCAGCTACGCGCGCATGGGCTCGCACCCGCGGCTGCTGCGGCTGGCGGCGGCAGGTGCGTTCAATTTCTCCGGCATCTTCCTGTACATCGCCTCGGCGCCGGTGTTTGTGATGCAGCACCTGAAGCTGGGCGAGGGCGGCTTCGCCTGGCTGTTCATTCCCACCATCGGTGGCATGACGATGGGCTCGTTCCTGTCCGGCCGCATGGCCGGCCGGGTCGTCGCGCAGCGGCAGATCGCGATCGGCTTCGGCCTGTGCGCGCTGTCGGCGCTGCTCAACCTGGGCTATGTGCTGTCGGTGCCCCAGATCGCGCTGCCGTGGGCGGTGCTGCCGATCTTCCTCGGCGGCGTCGGCATGGCGCTGATCTTCCCGATCCTGGCGCTGGCGGTGCTGGACATGTATCCGCAGCAGCGCGGCCTGGCCTCGTCGATGCAGATGTTCATCCAGCTGATGATCAACACGGTCGTCGCCGGTGTGGTGTCGCCGATGCTCAGCAGCAACCCGCTGCACCTGGCGCTGGGCTATGCGGGCTTCTTCGCCATCGGTGCGGCGTTCTGGTACTGGGAGCGTCACTGCGAGCGTCGCGGCGAGGCCCTGCTGCCGCCGCAATGACGTCGGCGGCACGTCACGGTTGCGTTGCACGCAATCGTGGCGTTGCCGGCATTGCCAGCACGCGCGCGCCGGGTATCCTGTGCGCTCACCAGCCAGTTCGTGCCTTACGACAGCCATTCCGTTTCCCTGCGGACACCGCGTCCGCCGCTTTCAAGGGTGATTGCATGGCTGCACAGCAGACCTACCGCCTGTTCGACGTCGCGCTCAAGCAGCGCGTGTCGCTGTCTCCTTCGCTGGCCCGGCTGGTCTTCGCCGCGCCCGATGTGGCCCACATGAAGACCGACGGCCCGGATCAGCGCATCAAGGTGTTCTTCCCGTTGCCCGGCCAGGCGGCGCCCGTGGTCCCGCAGGGCGAGGACTGGTACGCACGCTACCGCGCGTTGCCCGACGACCAGCGGGCGCCGATGCGGACCTACACGATCCGGGCGCTGCGCCCGGAGGCGGGCGAGGTCGATGTCGATTTCGTGCTGCATGGCGAGACCGGTCCGGCATCGCGCTGGGCCACCCACGCGCGGATCGGTGACCGGGTCAGCCTGCTCGCTCCGGATGCGCAGGTACAGGCCAGCAGCGAGGGCTACGAATGGAAGCCGCCGGCGAACGTGCGGCGGGTGCTGCTGGTCGCCGACGGCACCGCGCTGCCGGCCGTGGCCGGGATTCTGGAAGCGCTGGCGCAGTGGCCACGGCCCCCGGAGGTGCAGGCGTTCCTGGAAGTGGAGCACGAAGCGGACGTGCTGCCGCTGCAGGCCCCGCTGGGCGCCCAGCTGTTCTGGCTGGCACGCGAGGGCGCCGCGCACGGCCAACGGCTGCAGGAGGCCGTGCGCGCGCGGATCGGCCCGGTCGGGCCCCGTGCGGCCGACCAGGAACTGGCGGAGATCAACATCGACCAGGACATCCTCTGGGAGCAGGCCAGCGCCGAGGGCGAGGGGCTGTACGCCTGGGTGGCCGGCGAGGCCGGGGCGGTGATGGCGATCCGCCGCCACCTGGTGAAGGACTGCGGGATCGACAGGCGCGCGGTCACGTTCATGGGCTACTGGCGGCACGGCAAGGTCATCGACTGACCGGCCCGCAGGCCGGGCGCAGGGGCCGCTCGCGGCCCGTACGGTATCCTGTGCACTTTCACGCAGTCCGGAAGTCCCCCCGATGTCGACCACCTCCAAACTGCGCCGCGACATCCGCCGGCGCCGCGAAACCCAGGCCGCCAACCGCGAGCAGGCCCAGGCCTCTCCGGTCGAGCCGCATGCCGAACTGCGCGACCAGCAACGCACGCTGCTGGCCGGGATCGTGCGCCGCGACGGCGAGTGGGTGCTGGGCATGGATGGCCGCATCGCCGGCCAGACCGCCAGCGCCGCGCGCGTGCTGGCGCTGATCATGCAGGCAGCCGAACTGCACGAGCGCCAGGGCACCCCCGTGCGGCTGGTGTACTCGGACGCGTTGAAGGATGCCGCCCATGCCGAGGCCAAGGCCGATGGCAAGGACTTCGACCAGTACAAGCTGGACTTCGCCGCGAGCCTGAAGGCCTCCGCACAAGCCTGAGCAAGGGCAGGCGCGACGTGCGCTGAGTCAAACGCGGCGGCGGAGTGGGTCGAGCGCTGGGCCGCGATGCCCTTGCCGGCGAATGTCCCCCGGCGTCGGCCTGCGGCCGCCGCCTCCTCCTTTAGTTCGCCCACAAGGGCATCGCGGCCCACGTGTCGAGACCACTGGCGCCTCGCAAAAGCGTCAAGCTTTCCTGCGCGTACCGCAAGCCGAGCCCCATTGCGGCCGGCAGGCCCCAGGGCAAAGTAAAGGAGGAGGCCGTCGCCGCCAGGCGGCGGCCGGGGGACATTTGCCCAGGGGCCTGCCGGTCGCAATGGGGCCCACACGCTCGCGGCAGGCCCGAGCGGAGAAGCCACGAGATCCCACACTGCACCTGGACTTCCCCGCCGCACGTGCGGCTGTGCGCCAGTTGCTACGCCTCAAAAAAAACCGGCCTTGCGGCCGGTTCTTTTTTTATCGCATCACCGCTCAGTGGGCTGCTGGAGCCGCTGCCGCCGGCTTGGCCGCGGCGGTGGTGGCAGGTGCCTGCCAACCGCACATCTGGCCCTGGTTCTGCTGCTTGAGCCACTCGTTGACCGGGCTGAAGTACTCGATCATCGGGCCGGCGTCGAGCTTGTCGCCGCCGGTGATCTCCTTCAGCGTGGCCTGCCACGGCTGGCTGGCGCCCTTGCTCAGCATCGCCCAGAACTTCTGCCCGGCTTCCTTGTTGCCGTAGAAGCTGCACTGGTGCAGCGGGCCCTTGTAGCCGGCCGCATCGCACAGGCCCTTGTAGAACTGGAACTGCAGGATGCGCGCCAGGAAGTAGCGCGTGTACGGCGTGTTGCCCGGCACGTGGTACTTGGCGCCCGGATCGAAGAACTCCTCACCGCGTGCGCTGGCCGGGGCCACGCCCTGGTACTTGGCCTTCAGGTCCCACCAGGCCTGGTTGTAGTGGTCCGGCGTGATCGAGCCGTCGAACACGCCCCAGCGCCAGCGGTCGATCATCAGCCCGAACGGCAGGAACGACACGCCGCTCAGGGCCATGCGCATCTGCGCGTTGATGGTCGCCTCGCGGCTTTCCTGCGGCTTGTCGACCAGGCCGATCGAGTTGAGGTACTGCGGCGTCATCGCCAGCACGATGGTGTCGCCGATCGCTTCGTGGAAGCCATCGTTGGCACCGCCCTGGAACAGCGGCGGCAGCGGGTTGTAGGCCAGGTCGTAATAGATGTGGCCCAGCTCGTGGTAGATCGTGGTGAACGTCTCTTCGTTCGGCTTGATGCACATCTTGGTGCGCACATCGCCGTCCATGTTCATGTCCCACGCGCTGGCATGGCAGACCACATCGCGGTCCAGCGGCTTGATGAACTGGGTCTTGTCCCAGTACGACTTCGGCAGCGCCGGCATGCCGAGGGACACGTAGAAGTCCTGCGCGCGCTCGGTCATCTGCTTGGCGGTACGCAGCTCGGCGTCACGCTGCGCCTTGAACTGCGCTTCGACGCTGGCACTGTTGCCGCCGGCCTTGGCCAGCGCGCCGCTCAGGTTGGTCTGGTACTGCTTTTCCAGCGCCGCGGTGATGTCCAGGCTGCCGGCGCCCGGGTAGGGCTGCAGCTGATCCCACAGATTGGACCAGTCCTGCTGCCACATGTTGCCGAGCAGGTGCGCGGCGATCAGGCCGCCGTCCACTTCGGCCTTGTCCTTGCCGTAGGTGGTGTCCAGCTTGGTACGCGCATAGCAGTGCAGCTGCTCGTACATCGGCTTGACCTGCTCCCACAGGCGGTCGGTTTCCGGGCCGATCTGCTCCGGCGGCATGTCATAGCCGCTGCGCCACATCTGGCCGGCATCGGCGAAGCCCATTTCCTTGGCGCCTTCGTTGACCAGGCCAACGAAGCGCTGGTAGTCCGCGCGCATCGGCTTGGTGGTGCCGTGCCAGCCCTGCCATGCGTCCAGCTGCTGGTCGTAGTCGCGGCTGCGCGCCAGCACCTGCTCCAGATCGCCCAGCTGGCGGCAGCTCGACGGGTCGGCGGCGTCGGTGCAGTACTTGCCTGCGCCGTACGCGCCTTCCATGCGGCTGGCGATGCGGGTCAGCTCGGAGAGCTTGGCCGGGTCGCGCGGCGCCGGCATCGAGGTCATCAGCTTGAGCAGGTGGATGGCGCGCTTGCTGTCCTCGGACATCGGCTGGCCGTCGAACGTGGCCGCCTGCGTGATCCAGCCGTTGAGCACGGTCAGCCAGCGCTCGTTGGCCTTGGCCGCCACGCGCTCGGAGTCGTCGTTGATGTAGGTCGAGGACAGCCACTGCGCCGAGGTCATTTCCGGGTACATGGCCTTGTACTCGGCATTGACCCGGGCAACGAACTGGTCCGCGGTCTCGGACGGGGTGGCGGTGCCCGCCGCCGGCGCATCGGCCGGGGACGGTTCCTTCTGGCAGGCCGCCAGCGTCAGTGCGGCAGCACCAACAGCCAGGGCCAGCAGGAGCGGGCGGTGG
Organism: Stenotrophomonas sp. GZD-301; assembly: GCF_049310345.1. Classification (NCBI taxonomy): domain Bacteria; kingdom Pseudomonadati; phylum Pseudomonadota; class Gammaproteobacteria; order Lysobacterales; family Lysobacteraceae; genus Stenotrophomonas; species Stenotrophomonas sp. GZD-301. The sequence goes on from NZ_JBMOWY010000013.1 coordinate 76,029, forward strand.
TTCACGGGGACATCCTTGGGTGGTGACAGACCGCCGAAGGCTAGTGAAGCGCCCGCCACACCGCAAGGGGCAGGGCAGCAACGCCCGGCCGGGCGGGCTGCCAGCGCCCGCCGCGCACTACGACTCGCAGGTGGCGAACAGATCGCGCCCGCGTTCGTAGAGCGCGGTCTTGACCTGCATCAGACCCAGCACCGACGGGAACAGGTTGTCATGGTCGGTATAGGCCGTGGCCCGCCTGCGCACGCAGGCCAGGTCCAGCCCGCGGTTGGCGGCGAACGCGGGCGAGAACCACATCGTCATCGGCACCCGGGTCTGCTCCTGCGGGGCGATCGCGTACGGCACGCCATGCAGGTACAGGCCCTTCTCGCCCAGCGATTCGCCATGATCGGACAGGTAGATCATCGCGGTGTCGTAGTCGTCCATGCCCTGCAGCGTACCGATCGTGCGCGACAGCAGGTGATCGGTGTAGAGCAGCGCATTGTCGTAGCTGTTGGTGATCTGCTCGCGGCTGCACTTGCCGAGGTCCGGCGTGTCGCAGGTGGGCGTGAAGTGGCGGAACCGCGCCGGGTAGCGCTCGTAGTAGCTCGGCCCGTGGTTGCCCAGCTGGTGCAGCACCACCACCCGGTCGCCCGGCCGGGCGCGGACCTGCGCCGCCAGATCGTCGATCAGGATCTCGTCCATGCAGCGCCCGTTCGCGCACAGCGTCGGGTGCCTGGCATCGTCCAGCGCCTGCATCTCAAGTCCTTCGCAGACCCCCTTGCAGCCGGACTGGTTGTCGCGCCAGAGCACGCCGATGCCGGCACGGTCGAGCACGTGCAGCAGCGACTGGTGCGCGCGGATCTTCTTCTCGTCGTAGTCGTGCCGACCATACGGCGAGAACAGGCAGGGCAGTGACACCTCGGTGCTGGTGCCGCAGGCATGCATGTCCGGGAAGTTGATGACGTTGGTCTGCGCCAGCTGCGGCGTGGTCTGCTTGGCGTAGCCGTTGAGGCCCCAGTTCTGCGCACGCGCGGTTTCGCCCATCACGATCACCAGCAGCCGCGGCCGGCTGCCGGCCGCGCGCGGGGTTGCCTTGGCATCGGTGCCGATCGGCAGCTTCGGCGCCCGCTGGATCGGGTTGTCGCCGCGCAGCGCCTTGGGCAGGCCGAGCAGGATGTTGCCCGGGGTGGCCAGGTAGCGCACCTCGCGCTGGTTGCGCATCAACGCCGACATCTCCTGGAACGACAGCATCGCCCCGCCGAACGCCACCACGGCCGACACCAGCAGGAAGCCGGCGCGCCACAGCAGTGTGCGGGCCCAGCTGCGCCGGATCAGCTGCACCCGCCACACCACCACCATCGGCAGTACCGCCAGCAGCAGCACCGGTGGCAGCATCGCCGGGGTCATCAGCTCGCGGCTCTCCTTGTGGTCGGTGGCCAGCACGTTGCGCAGCATGTCCGCATCCAGATAGATGTGGTAACTGCCCATGTAGTGCGCGGCCAGCGCGGTGCAGAGCAGCAGCACGCTGACCACCACCTTGGCATTCCAGCGCCAGACCAGCAGGCCCATCAACAGGCAGTGCGCGCCGACCAGGAACAGCAGCAGCGACAACGCGAAGCGCAGGCTGCCCGGGTGGGTGGCCATCGCGCTGTGCCAGAACAGGCCATTGCAGGCCACCGCGAAGAACAGGCTGGTGGCGGCGATAAGGGTCTCGGTGGACCACTGCGGGCGCCAGGCCAGCAGGTGCGACAGGGCCGGAAAGCGCTGCACGTGGGGAACCGATGCACTCATGCCTGCTCTCCCTGCAGTTGCAGCGTTCTGCGCGCCTGGCGGTGCGCAGTGATGGCCTGGACACCCAGATAGAGACCCAGCGACACCATCCAGCAGGTGGTCACGGTCCACAGGTCGTGCGAGAGGAAGTGCGCGCCCCGCAACTGCTGTGACAGGCCGAACGTCGCTCCGGCCACCAGCCCCACCGCCAGACCACGCCAGCGCCATGCCGGACGGACCATCAGCGCGAAGAAGTACAGCGCCACCCAGGCGAATCCGGCGCTGGAATGGCCGGCAGGAAAACAGATGCCACGCGCCATGTCGTGCGGCCGTGAAGCAAACAGGCCGATGTAGTCGCGGGCGCCGCCGTAGCGGGCCAGGTCCCAGGGGCAATCCATGTTGGTCAGTGATTTCAGCAGCGACACCGCGCCCGTGCCGAGCGCCACCGACAGCACCAGGTACAGCAGTGGCCAGCGCCAGCGTGCCAGGCGCGGTTGGCGCCAGGCATGGAAGCACGCCACGATCGTGATCAGCGCGGCCAGGCTGCTGGCCCACTTGCCGCCGCGATGCACCAGGTGGCTGGTGATCCAGGCGTTCTGCAGGGCCCAGTGCTGGCCCTCCAGCCGATAGAACTGGTCGGCCAGCCACTGGTCGCCACCGGCGCCCATCAGCACGCTGCTGACGAGCAGGGCGGCCAGCAGCGGGTACCAGAGATGGCGGCGAAGGAAGCCTGCCGACGCGCGCGCGCCGGCAAGCGGGTAGGGCAGGGAGGCGGTAAACGCAGGAGGCATGAGCGCGAGGGCCGGTGAAGGATGCGGCGTCATGGTCGGCAGCGCGGTGTCGGAGCGGGGTCGGAGCAATGTTGGCCCCGGGTTAAATCGTGGCCGGATGCGTCATCCGTTCAGTCCGTGTCGTGGTCGGCGGCATCGCTGGGCAGGTGGGCGCGGCAGTCGCTGCGCCACGCGGTGCCGGGCAACAGCTGCCAGCGGTTGCGGTTGCTGCTGCCGATGTCGATCACCTGGGCGCGATCCACGCAGGGGCTCATTGCCTCGTCCAATACCAGCACCCAGCGCGTGTTCGGCGCCTGCGCGAGCCACGGGCCGGCGTCCTGCCACTGCTGGTCCCAGGGCCGCTTGAAGCCGAACACCGCGACCTTGCGATCGGCCTGCAGCAGGTTCTGCTCGCGCCAGGCCACCAGGCCCAGCTCGGCGTCGGGTCCGATCCGCTGGCCGACCCGCTGCATCAACGCCGAGGCTGAGCTGTACGGGTCCAGCGCCGGCATCAGGCCCCAGCCGTACAGGTTCCAGAGCAGGAATGCGGTGACCACCACCAGCACGCCGGCGCGGCGTTGGCGCAGCCACACCACCAGTACCGCCAGCACCACGCCGAAGCCGAGCAGCCAGTTGCCCAGCACCGGCAGCAGGCTGTCGGGCATGTCGCGGCGAGCCAGCTGCGCGTGCGCCCACGGGCTGCCGCCGTGCAGGTTCACGGCGATGTACAGCGCGCCGATCGCCAGCAGCGCCACGTAGACCAGCAGCAGCCAGCGCAGCCCGGCCCGGCGCAGCAGGCCGGGCAGCAGCGGCGCGGCGGCCACGCACAGCAGCGGCAGCATCGGGAAGATATAGACCTCGCGCTTGCCCGGGCTGGCGCTGAAGAACACCAGCACCAGCAGGCACCAGCCCAGCAGCAGCCAGTAGCGGCCGTCCAGCCGCTTCAGGCGGCGCCACCAGCCCGGCAGCAGGGCCGGCAGCAGCAGGCTGCCGGGCAGCCACAAGGTTGCCATCACCTGCAGGTAGTACCAGGCCGGCTGCACGTGGTGCCAGGCATTGGCGTAGCGGGTGCCGGTCTGCTTGAACAGCAGCTCGCGCGCATAGGCCTGCAGGCTGGGGTCGGGGTCGTTCAACAGCGCGAGGCCCAGCGGGGCCAGCCACACCGCCGTGCCGAGCAGGAACGCCGGCAGCAGCCACCATAGCGTGCGCGCCGCCACCGCCGGGCGGTTCAGTCCCCGGCTGCGCCAGCGCCACACCGCCCACGGCAGCAGCACCAGCAGCGGCAGGAAGCCCACGCCCTTGGTCACCGTGCCCACGCCGGCGGCGATGCCGGCGACCCACAGTGCGGTCAGGTTGCGGCCCTCCAACAGGTGGCGCAGGAGGCCCCACATGGCCAGCGTGGTCATCGCCACCAGCACCATGTCGATCTGCGCGCGCTTGGCCATCAGCCCGAACTGCAGGCAGCTGAACAGGGCGAGCACCGCCCACCAGGCGATGCGGCGGTTCCACAGGCGGCGGGTCAGGTCCCAGGTCAGCCACAGGGTCAGCAGTGCCGCCAGCAGTGACGGCACCAGGAAGGCCAGGTCCCAGCCCCCGAAGACCCGATCGCTGGCGGCCTGCATCCACATGAACACCGGCGGCTTCTCGGCGTACAGCTCGTTGCCCCGGTGCGGCAGCAGCCACTGGCCGGAATCGACCATCGCGCGGGCGGCGAGCACGAAGCGCGGCTCATCCGGCGGGGAAGGCTGGCGCAGGCCGATGCCGGCCATCAGGGCCAGCAGCATGGCCAGGCAGGCCAGGGGACGCCAGAGGCGTGCCGGAAGTGAGGTGTGATGCATCCGCGGACCCTACAACAAACAGCCACTGTCTCCCCGACAGCGTGGGAAAAGCGTCGTAACCCGTCGCATTGCGACCGGATTCCGACGTGGTTCCCGCTACCATGCCGTGGTCCGTCACAACGAGTATCCCGATGCGGCTTCTGGTCATCGAAGACAACCGCCAGCTGGTTGCCAATCTATTCGATTATTTCGAATCGCGGGGACATGTCCTCGATGTGGCTCCTGACGGCGTGACCGGCCTGCACCTCGCCGTCACCCACGCGTACGACGCGCTGGTGCTGGACTGGATGCTGCCCCGCATGGAGGGCCCCGAGGTGCTGCGCCGGCTGCGCGCCGACCACGGCTCGGAAGTGCCGGTGATCATGCTGACCGCCCGCGACGAGCTGCCCGACAAGATCGCCGGGTTCCGGGCCGGTGCCGACGACTACCTGACCAAGCCGTTCGCCCTGCCCGAACTGGAGGTCCGGCTGGAAGCGCTGATGGTGCGCGCCAAGGGCCGCAACCCACGCAAGGCGCTGGAGGTGGCCGACCTGCGGCTGGACCTGGCCACGCTGGAAGCCCAGCGCGATGGCAAGGCGCTGCACCTGTACCCGGCCTGCCGCAAGCTGCTGGAAGTGCTGATGCGCGCCAGCCCGGGCGCCGTGACCCGCCAGCAGCTGGAGTTCGCGCTGTGGGGCGACGAGCTGCCCGACGGCGACCTGCTGCGCTCCCACATCTACGAACTGCGCCGCAGCGTCGACGGCCCGTTCCAGCAGAAGCTGATCCACACGCTGCCGCGCGTGGGCTATCGACTGGGTGTCAGCGCGGCGGGAGGCAGCGATGACATGGCGTAGCGGCCCGCGTCGGCCGGCGCCGCTGCACCGGCGCATGGTGTGGTGGCTGCTGGCGTATCTGGCGCTGATCTCGTTGGCGGTGTTCAGCGTGGGCAACTACGTGCACGAGCATGCCGAGCATTCGGCGTGGCGCGCGCTGCTCAATTCCGAACTGGACAGCATCGTCAACCACATCGAGCACGAGCCGCACTACCGCTGGCAGGACTCGGACACCCTGCGCCTGTTCTACATCAATGACGCCAGCGACGCGCCGGAGAGCCTGCGCGCGCTGCATCCGGGTCTGCACGACGGGGTCATGGTGGGCGGACGCCAAAGCGCGGTGATGGTGCGTGAGACCGCCCAGCTGGGCCGTCTGGCGCTGGTGCTGGACATCAACGACTTCCACGAGCTGGAGCAGTTCGCCACGCGCTGGGTGATGCTGGCCGGGGTGGTGATGATCATCGTCACCGTGCTGATGGCGTCCTTCGGCGTGGGCCGCCTGGTGCGGCCGCTCAGCTCGCTGGCGCGCCGCATCGATGAACTGCGTCCGGGCGTGCCGGGGCAGCGTGTGGAAGTGGATCCGCGCGGCAGTTCGGAGCTGTATGTCATCGCCAATGCGCTCAACGACTACCTGGCGCGCAACGAGCAGTTCGTCGAGCGCGAGCGGGTCTTCATCAGCACCGCCAGTCACGAGCTGCGCACCCCCATCGCGGTGATCACCGGCGCGGCCGAGCTCGCGCTGGGCGAGCCGGACGTGCCCGACCGCGCCCGGCAGCAGATGCAGCGGGTGCGGCGGACCGCGCAGGGCGTCGAGCAGCTGATCCAGCTGCTGCTGGTGCTGGCACGCGACCCGGCCCGGCTGGCAGCGCTGGGCGAGCGCATCGCACTGGACCAGCTGGTGCCCGACATCATCGAAGACCATCGCCATCTGATGGGCGACAAGGACCTGCGCATCGACATCGGCGGGTTGGCACGGGTTGATATCGTGGCGCCGCTCGGCGTGGTGCAGGCGGCCATCGGCAACCTGCTGCGCAACGCGATCGAGAACAGCGGGCGCGGCACCATCCGCATCGAGGTCTCGCCGCAGGCCGTGGTGACCCTGCAGGACCCCGGCCACGGCATGAGCCCGGAAGAAATCGCGGCGGTGCACGCGCGCATGGCCCGCGGCTACCGCAACGAGCAGAGCGGCATCGGGCTGGAGCTGATCGCCCGGCTGTGCGAGCACCTGGGCTGGGCGCTGCAGATCGAACCCTGCCAGCCGCGTGGCACGCGCGTGATTCTCGACCTCGGCGCGTCGCTGCCTGGCCGGCAGGCGTCGTAATCGGACCGTTACGCCGCGCCGCGGCATGGGTCAGCGTGAAGACAATGTTAAGCTCAACGAGCGCCGCTTAATGCGGCGCTTTTTTTTATCCCTTCGATCGACAGAGGATGGCGTCATGCCGACCGAACCCAGTACTGCCCTGATCACCAGCGACATCGTCGGCCTCGGCCTGATTGCCGCGACCCTGGCCCTGATTTTCTGGGCCGCCAGCGGCCCGACCCCGCTCCTGAAGAAGATCTTCGCCTGGGTGCCCGCCCTGCTGCTGTGCTACTTCATCCCGGCCATCTACAACACCGCCGGCCTGATCGACGGCCACAACACCGCGCTGTACAACCCGATCGCCCGTGACGTCCTGCTGCCGGCCGCGCTGGTGCTGCTGACACTGTCGATCGACCTCAAGGGGGTGATGAAGCTCGGCCCGAAACTGCTGCTGGTGTTCTGCGCCGGTACGCTGGGCATCGTGCTGGGCGCGATCGTGTCGTTTCAGACGATGTCCTGGATCCACCCCGAAACGGTGGCCGGCGATACCTGGAAGGGCATGGCCGCACTGGCCGGCAGCTGGATCGGTGGCGGCGCCAACATGGTCGCGATGCGCGAAGTGTTCGGCACCGACGCCACCACCTTCGGCCAGTTCGCGGTGGTCGATGTGGCCTGTGCCAGCCTGTGGATGGCGATCCTGCTGTTCCTGGCCAATCGCGCCAAGCAGATCGACACCCGCAACGGTGCCGACACGCGTGCCATCGACGAGATGAAAGAGCGCATCTCCGCCTACGAGGCGCAGAACGCGCGGATCCCCAGCCTGACCGACCTGATGGTGATCGTCGGCGTGGCCTTGGGCGGCGTGGGCCTGGCCCACGCGATCGCCGCCCCGGTCAGCGCCTGGTTCAAGGACAATGTCAGCTGGGCCAGCCAGTTCAGCCTGGACAGTGCCTTCGTGTGGGTGGTGATGTTGTCCACCGCGCTTGGCCTGGGCCTGAGCTTCACCCGCGCGCGCCGCCTGGAAGCGGCCGGCGCATCCCGCCTCGGCACGGTGTTCCTGTACTTCCTGATTGCCTGCATCGGCATGCAGATGAACCTGCTGTCGCTGCTGGAACGGCCGTGGCTGTTCGCCCTGGGGGCGATCTGGATGCTCACCCACATCCTGGTGCTGTGGATCGTGGCCAAGCTGGTGCGCGCGCCGCTGTTCTTCTTCGCCATCGGCTCGCAGGGCAACATCGGCGCGGCCGCCTCGGCGCCGGTCGTGGCCGCCGCGTTCCATCCGTCGCTGGCACCGGTGGGCGTGCTGCTCGGCACGGTGGGGTATGCGACCGGTACTGGCCTGGCCTACATGACCGGGCTGATTCTGAAGTGGATGGCCGAGGGGTAAAGGTCAAACAGGTTCTTCACCCAACGCCGGGGAAGGCTGCCCGGATCTTCAGGAAGGAATGCGCGTCGCCCCGGTATCGGTGGGCGACGCGCTTGAAGACCTTGATTTTGTTGTGGATGCCTTGAGCGGCGTCCTTCCGGGATTGTGGAGCTTTCATACACATGATAGAAAGCTGCAGCTGATCGACTGGGGAGCCGACAGCAGCATGACCAATCGATAACAGGGGGCTGTCCGACTCATTTCAATGAGTGGGACAGTCGCGGAGATCCGGTAGTGGTTTCTCGGCTTGAGCCTCATCCCGGAGGAAAGCAGCTGCATGATTCATCACCGCACAGCCATGCCGCAACGCCCAAGATTGAAAGCGGGGCGGTCCAAAAACACAAGGACGGCACAGTCCGGTATCACAACTGATGATCGAACCCCTTAAAGAGCAGGAAGCAAAGATCTTTCGGGAGCGCTTGTCGAATCCGATGGAGCGAATTGAGTTCTTTCCAGAGCCGAATGCCTATTGCGGCTGGATAGGTGAAATGGCTGGCTTCATCGACTCAAAGGGTGGGTCACTAGCTTTCGCGGTTGAGAGGTATGAGGAAGACTTGGAATTCTTCACTGCAGACAAAAGAGAGGAATACGCAATGATGTTTCTCACTCAGTTTGCACCGCACGAGCTTGTTTTCTTTGGGATGGACTGGATTATCAGCATCTCGTCGTATCCGGAATGCGAGTACTCCCCTAACCTTGAGTACTCAATACGTCTTTATGGGGCGGCAAGCATCATGGGAGCAAACGGGACGGAGTCAATCGATCCGGTCCCATAAGGCGCAAGGCCCGCAGCGATACAGCGTTTTACGATCCGCAGATCGGACTCTTCCTCAGCGTGGATCTGATGGCCGCTTACTCAAACACGTTGGCGCAGTTCCATCGGTATCGATGGGCGAACAACAATCCCTGCAAGTTCACGGATCCGGATGGGCGGCAATCCTCTTTACCGTACATTGATGCATATCTGCGTCACTACTATCGAAATGGGTTAAACAACCCGCCTGAAAATAGGGGCGGCGCAAAGTGCTGGCAACTGGAAGCAGATGTCAGATGCCCAAAGCGTATTTCACCAACAGGGTGAGGGGCGCAAAATTAGTTGCGGATCGTCTTAATGTGGTACTTACAACTATGCCTCTCCAGATGATTGGGGTGGGCACTTGATGTATGACGTCCTTCCTTACCTCTTGTGGTGAAATGGCCCCATTGAGGTTAGGCCCCAGTCTGTAACGGGTTCGGCATAACACCGGCACCAACGGTCACTGTTGGGCCACTTGAGCCAGTGAGTGCACGGATGCCAGAACCCCGCCTCCACCGCCTGCGATTGACAAAGAGGCCGCTAGGAAAATGCTTTCAAAATTCTCGTGGGAGTGATTGAGAGATGAGGCCAGATCATCGGGCCGTAGTGTTATCGCTATTGGCTTCACTTGGAGCAGTCGTTCTACTGTTCGTGCTTCTTTTTGATAGGTATTCCTACCATGACTATCATGAAGGGAAGTGCAAGGCAGGCTCAGTTGAGTTGGTCGTCAGTTTAGTCGGAACCTTCGCTTCCGACCGGCCAAAAGAGAGATCGTCTCCTTACTATTTAAGAGTTGAGGTTGTTGGGGAGAAGAAGGATCGTGTTGTTCTCAGTGAGGCCAGGCTGACCTCATCGGAATCCAGCAAGAATGTTGATCTTGGTGGCATCAAGAGAGTTGAAGTGGCAAGGCAGGGTGACCTTGTTCCTGCGGTCGTGTATTTCGTGGACTCTCTCCGGTTGGAGTACGACGATTACGTGTTTGAGGGGGGCGTTGTCGCAGAGTCGATAGGCAGGAATGGCACGGTTGCCTTTACATGTCCTTTGACCAGGAATTATCGAAGTGAGTGGCGCATTCCTTGGTGGGATGCCTTGATGAGTGTTTAGCCTACATAGGGGAGGCCTGACTCGCAGACGATGGTCGAACCATGAAACAGACCGAAGCCCGTCAAGCCGTCAAGGCAGAGAAGGCCGGGTTCCCGCATGGGGCTTCGGTCAAGGCGCAGGAGAGGGTGAGTGCGGCAGATAGAACCAACGCCGGGTTGCCGGCCAGGCGGAGGCAAAGAGCGCGTTCAATACACGTCAAGCCGGGAGCAGTCCGAACCACCATGCTGTGGAACTCCCCAAGCCAGTAGCGGAGAAAGTGGCTCAGAAGTTCAATGAGGTTTGCAAATGAAGATCGACCTGCTTGTGGAATGGTACGACGGTGAGTTGCAGCACGTCATGGAAGATGGTGGTCGATACTTCTACGCAATCTGCGTGGAGGCAGACTTCAGCAAACCCTTGCAGGATAGGATCTACTTCGTGATCAATATTCTTGCGCAGGAGAAGCGAAAGATTGAGGGCTGTCTCGCTGACGCGAACATGGATGGCCTTGATCGTCTGCTGCGCGATGAGCTGTACGGGCGCCGAGGTGCGATTTTGCTGGGGGATCCAAACGCTTGGATGTTGGAGTTGGCTGATTTCGGCATTGAGCCAGCTCCCTATCTTAAGTTCTTCGCGTTTCCAGTCGTCGATGTGTTGGCGACTTGAATCTGTGGATGGGGGCGTCGTTATGAGCAATCCCCCCGCAGGTTACCAAAAAGCAGCGTCACATGGATCCGCAGTTCCCGGACAAATAATCGTTGAGCCTTAGGCATGAATGGATCAATTTTTCTCTTCTTGATTGCAGCGATGATGTGCCAGAGCGGCAGTTATGAAGTATCCCATAGTGATCCGGTAAGGGCGCCAAGAGGGCCTTCAGGAGATTGGCCTGCTTCTGGGTGTTTTGTCTGGGAGTTCCAAGTTGATAAAGACGGTGTTCCATACAATCTCAATGTGAAGGAAGACAGTAGAAACTACGGGCTGCACGTTGCTATGCAAACGGCCTTGAGGAATTTCCGATTTCAGGTAGAGCAGGGCTTGGATCCCAGTCACCTGCATCAAATTCGGTTTCAATACAGGAGTGGGGACGCTGTTGCCTCCATAGTTCCCTGCTGCAGTTGCAGTGAGCCGCTCGCGGAACTAACCAGATCAGATTCACCTGCCAACCGGCCATAAAGAAACACAAGGCCCGCATTGCGGGCCTGTCATCGTTGTGGTGGTTGAGTGGCTTATCGACCCGACTGCGCCAACAGCGAGTCCAGCACCTCGCTCATCATCTTCTGCTTCGCCTTCGGCAGCTGACTGATCCGCTCCAGCTGCTGTTGCAGCTTCGGTGCCGGCCCGCGCTTGCCCGGTGGTCGCCGCTCAGGCACCCCGATCAATTCCACCACCGTCACCGCCAGTCCGGTCGCCAGCGCCGCCAGCAGCGACACGGGGAAGCGCCTGCGTCCGATCGCGAACGAGGCGGTTATAGTTTCGGAAGTGTGCTCAAAAGAGGGCAAAATATCTGCCGGCTGAGGGCCCTGCTATCGGGGATGGATCACATGCTCAGGCGACTGGTCGAACGCGATTCGTCGTTATGGGGGGAGTGCCAGGGTAGGCTCTATAATTCCAAAAGACTGGACAGGACGGACCAATGTGCGCGCAGGACAGTAGTGCTGTAGCAGCGGCAAGGAAGGTCTGTTCGCTTGGGCGTGAGAGCGTCTCGTTGGTTTCTGATGCGGGGGCGCTGTTTGTCAGGCTGGTCGATGTGCATGGAATTGATTCGAAAAGGCTGTATTGGTGGGAGTCCTTGAAGAAGGGGGGATCACTGCACTACCGCGACTCCGGTGATGGTTGGAGGGCTCAAGTGTCGTCGCTCTTGACCGACATGGGAGATCCCGTATTTCTCGTCGTCACTGATGATGAGCCTCCGCCGTGGCCGGTGCTGAGATTTGAGCGCGGCACGGAGGTGGTGAAGCTGCTTGGTGACATGCACTTCTTTGAGTATTTCGTCTTCTCGCAGAACTGCGGGAAGGTGTTCTTTGATACGCACGATAATTTTCTGATCTGGTCTCCATGACGCGCAGGTGGTAGCGTTGACCGGCCCCAATGAAGGTCGAAGTCTCTTCTTCAGATGGCCTGGTGATCGGGGGCGAAGCGTGTGCTCTGAAAGTTCCACTAACGCGGAGGGGGCGTCGATGAACCTGAAGGTGCCGTTGCATCTGCGCGCACTGCTCGATGAAGTGTGTGCCAAGAATGGCTGCCATCGATCAATCGAGAAGATGGAGGGGGGCGAGTATTCCTTGGAGGGCAATGATCGGGAGTGGTTGATCGACGCTCTTGTCCGGGAGCTTTTAAACACCGGCCTGAATGTGAACGATGAACCCAACGGGCGTGGGTTGGACATCGAAGCGTTGATTGATGTTTTCGGACCGGGTTCCGGCAGGTCTGACGAATCAGCAAGCTGAAAATCGTCGTGTGGGCGAGCAGCACGCTGCGGACAATCTCCATCCGGACGGCGGCTCGCAGCCCGTCCTGCGTTGGCCTTATCGCCTGATCATGCAGACGCCCCATACGGCGCAGCGGGCGTCTATGGCCGCATGACGGCGGGTGAATCGCCCGCCACAGATGTCAACCTGCGGCAGGATGGGTCAGCCGTGCGGATGCCTTTAGCAGCAGCGACCGCCGTAGCGGGCCTCCTGCCGCTCGCGGAAGAAGGTCTTGTAGTCCATCCGTTCGCGGTCCGGGTGATTCTCCAGCACGTGCCGCGCGTAATTGGGGGCCATTGCTGTTCAAACTGCCGTCAACGAAGTTGCAGGTGGTTCGGGGTCTGCTGTGGAGAGTGCAATCAAGGGTGAAGCCATCACTGCGGAAGGTCTCGCTACAAGCGCCCTTGGCAATGCAGCGGGCGGGCTGGCAGGCTCAGGTGTCGGCGTGGTCATGGGGAATTTTGCTGGTTCAACTGCGTGCGGTACGCTTCAAAGGTTGAGCCAGTCAAATGCCCGGGGGCGCCAAACCGTGCCGCTACTACCGCATCAACTGGGGCTGCTATACCTCGACAATCAGCAATCCAAGGTGCGGCGTCACAAGCTGGCCAGGGTGCCGTGGGAGCAGCGGCGAATTACGCTCAGAAGCAGCAGGAGAAAAAGTAGTGAACACGTTGGTCAAGGGCACCATCATTACGCAGCTTCTTGCAATGCTGACTGGTCTTGTGTACTTCGCTGTCCTTACATACCGGCGCTACCCAGACGCGCTTGGTGCTGGGTTGCGGGCATGGGGCTACTTTGCATTGATTTACCTGCTGCTTCATCTGTTTCTTGCGTTGAAGTTGTGGTGGGAGAACTCACGCGGAAGATAGACCATCTGTTGTGATTCTGCGGTCGGACAATGGCTCTGAGCTCCTGGGCGAAGCATTCACCCAGTGAGCCAAATTCAGCGGCGTGGCGCTACGATGCATCCGGCTTGGCAAGCACAGCCAGAACGCTTTCATCGGATGCTTCAATCGGACCTTGCAAGCTGAAAATCGTCGTGTGGGCGAGCAGCACGCTGCGGACAATATCCATCCGGACGCCGGCTCGCAGCCCGTCCTGCGTTGGCCTTATCCCCTGAAAATGCAGACGCCCGACGCAGTGCATCGGGCGTCTATGGTCGCCTGAACTCGGGTGTATCGTCCGCCACACGTATCATTCTGTGGTGGTCATCAAACGCGTCGCCTACAGATACCGGGACGACGTGTATTTCTTCCTGAAGATCCGGGCGGCCTTCCCCGAAGTTGGGTTAAGAACCTAATTAAAGCGAGAGGGCTGTAATAGGTCCAGCTCCGGTTTCGCCAACATCCAGCCGACGTCGTACTCCATCTGATATTCCCACTCGCGCACAGCATCTGGCGTGGAAATCAGAAGTTGCAATGCCTCATTTGCCTTTTCGGGATCATGCACTCGATATAGGAGTACGCGCTCTCCACGAGCCGTAATTCGGGCGAGAAAAATAGCATTGTGGTCAACCTCAAGCGCGGGCGCAATTCTTTCCTCCAGACAGGAAAGGGCTTCAACCTCCTCCTTGGTCGGCATGCCGTTCACACCTTGAAGCTTGCAATTTACTCCGATCCTCAAGTGCCACGGAAAGGCATCATGCCCAGTAAAGGTCAGTAATGTGGAATTGACCACTACGATAGCCGGATCGCTACCAATGGAGGTCTCAATCAAGCTATAGCAAGGAACAGGGACATCTCTCATCCGTCTATCCATCTGGCACTGGTGTAAATTCTAGCGCTTTGTGGTTTGGAGCCTCGGGTTCGGCGATGGACAACGGCAATTCCAGTAGCAACTTGGTCGAGCGATATCGCTGCGAGTCCTATGGACACGGAGTCGACGTGGACCGACCAGCTTTTTGTAGATATCCCAAGAGCCATAATTGATGGCAACGATTGAGGTGTCTATGGGCAACAAGTGGCATACGGATGAGTTCAGGTCCGAGGCGATCAAGCAGGTGATGGAGCGAGGCTTCACGGTGGTGTGACCCACCCCCCAATAGCAGGGCCATCAGCTGGTAGAGATTTCGCTCTCTTTGGGCGCCAGGGAATTCGCTTGGGACCTGTGATCTCGCGCGAACTCCGCAGGGGTTTTCCATGCCAGTGCACTGTGGGGCGATCCTCGTTGTAGATACGCCGCCACGCTTCGATTTTGCTCCTTGCATCGGCCAGCGACAAGAACCAATGCTCGTTCAGACATTCCTGCCGCAGTCAGCCGTTGAAGCTTTCTGCCATCGCATTGTCCGTCGGCGTACCACGCCGGGAAAAATCCAGCTCCACGCCGTCCTCATAAGCCCAGCGGTCCATCACCTCGCCGGCAAATTCACTGCCGTTGTCCACCTCAATCGCGTCCGGCCCGCCTCGTTCAGCGACCAGCCGTGCCAACGCTTCGGCCACATCCTCTGCACGCAACGAATGATCCACAACGATCTTCAGGCACTCGTGCGTGAGGTGATCCAGCACCGGCAGCAACCGGAGGCGACGTCCATCGAACAGCGCATCAGGATTTTGCTGGCCCAGCTGCGTGCGGTACGCTTCAAAGGTTGAGCCAGTCAAATGCCTGGGGGCGCCAAACCGTGCCGCTACTACCGCATCAACTGGGGCTGCTATACCTCGACAATCAGCAATCCAAGGTGCGGCGTCACAAGCTGGCCAGGGTGCCGTGGGAGCAGCGGCGAGTTACGCTCAGAAGCAGCAGGAGAAAAAGTAGTGAACACGTTGGTCAAGGGCATCATCGTTACGCAGCTTCTTGCAATGCTGACTGGTCTTGTGTACTTCGCTATCCTTACATACCGGCGCTACCCAGACGCGCTTGGTGTTGGATTGCGGATATGGGCTTATTTTGCATTGATTTTCCTGCTGCTTCATCTGTTTCTTGCGTTGAAGTTGTGGTGGGAGAATTCACGCGGAAAGTAGACGGTCTGTTGTGATTCTGCAGTCGGACAGTGGCTCTGAGCTCCTGGGCGAAGCATTCACCCAGTGAGCCAAATTCAGCGGCGTGGCGCTACGATGCATCCGGCTTGCTTAATCGCGTCCGGCTCGCCTCGTTCAGCGACCAGCCGTGCCAACGCTTCGGCTACATCCTCTGCACGCAACGAATGATCCACAACGATCTTCAGGCACTCGTGCGTGAAGTGATCCAGCACCGGTAGCAACCGGAAGCGACGTCCATCGAACAGCGCGTCAGGATTTTGCTGGCCCAGCTGCGTGCGGTACGCTTCAAAGGTTGAGCCAGTCAAATGCCACGGGGGGGGCAAACCGTGCCGCTACTACCGCATCAACTGGGGTTGCTGTACCTCGACAATCAGCAATCCAAGGTGCGGCGTCACAAGCTGGCCAGGGTGCCGTGGTAGCAGCGGCGAGTTACGCTCAGAAGCAGCAGGAGAAAAAGTAGTGAACACGTTGGTCAAGGGCATCATCGTTACGCAGCTTATTGCAATGCTCACTGGTCTTGTGTACTTCGCTATCCTTACATACCGGCGCTACCCAGACGCGCTTGGTGTTGGATTGCGGATATGGGCTTACTTTGCATTGATTTACCTGCTGCTTCATCTGTTTCTTGCGTTGAAGTTGTGGTGGGAGAATTCACGCGGAAAGTAGACCGTCTGTTGTGATTCTGCGGTCGGACAATGGCTCTGAGCTCCTGGGCGAAGCATTCACCCAGTGAGCCAAAATCAGCGGCGTGGCGCTACGATACATCCGGCTTGGCAAGCTCAGCCAGAACGCGCTTTCATCGGATGCACGCATTGCTCCTTCAACGTCCGGATTACCGTTCCACCATCCCGTTCTGCTGTGGGCAGGGCGGGGTGATGAACTCCTGCTGCAGGCCGTAGTTGCGCACGAGGCGCGTGTAGTCGCGTCTGGTGAACACCAGCCCGTTGTCCGAGCGCAGCAGGAAAGGCGCTGGCACCCGCCCCAACGTGCCGCAGCGGGTAATCAACGCCTGCTCCAGCGCGGCCGACGCGGTGCTGGCCGCCGGTTCGTGACAGGTGCCATCCAAGCAACTGTCGCGTGCCAAAGTCGATCACCAGCGCCAGGCTGAGGCAGCCGTCCTTCCCGCCCCAGACTCGGCGCAGGTCGGTGGCCCAACGCTGGTCCGGCGCCTCGGCACGCGAAGCCTTGGCTTCAATCCGCGGCCGCTGGCCAAGCGGGCGCTTGCGCACCTGCCAGCCCTTGAGCTGGAAGATCCGCTGGACCGTGCTCTTGTTCATGCCCAGCAGCGCTGCCACCGTGCGGTAGCCGAACGAGGGCTCGGCCTCGATCACGTCCTGGAGTCGACGTCAATGCAGTGAATGGAGCAAAGGCACAAGGGCTTACCCCTACGGGTTTTTCTCCGAGCCGTCCTGCGTGTACAAATTGCCAGGAAGCTATGAAGAAAATGGATATACCGATCAGAGACAGGTAGGGATCAATGGAAAGTTTCGACGAGACAAGACTATTGCTGGCGACGGAAGGGATGCCGGACTGGAAGAGAGTGGCATTCATGGCGTATTGCTGTGAGCGCATGTTGCCAAATTATCGAAGCTTCCAAGTCGATAGTGGCTATGGCGACCTGGCTCCGATGAGAGATGCTCTTGATGCTGTGTGGGAGTGGATCGCATCAAATAATTTGCCGTTGGAGTTGGCCGCGCTAGCGTCCGCCTGCGAGCAACAGGCGCCGGACACTGCGGAGTTCTCGTCTATCTACACATCGGCTGCATTGGATGCGGCTACAGCAACAGCGGCGACACTTGAGGCACTTGTAGATGCGGCGGCAAAGAGCCTGATCGAAGTGGCTGCTTACGCTAGGGATACGATTGATCTATTCGTTCAAGAGGTAGAGGAGCTTGATCCAAATGCTCCGGACCTGGAGCGCAGGATCATTGAACACCCTCTCATGCAATCCGAGTTGCGAACCCAGCGAGAGAGCCTTGTAACGCTGAAGGACACGCATGAAGAGCGAGGCAAGGCCGGAATTGATTTGCGAGCCAGATGGTCGAAGCTCGAGCAAGGAAGTTTGCCACCTCTCGTCGTGTGAAGAGAGTTGAACGTATATGACAAGGCCCGCAGTTGCGGGCCTTGTCACTTCTGCGGCTTGCTGTGGCGGACGGGTCAGCCGTTCGGATGCCTTCAGCAGCAGCGACCGCCGTTCCTCCCGCCGTAGCGGGCCTCCTGCCGCTCGCGGAAGAAGGTCTTGTAGTCCATCGGTTCGCGGTCCGGATGATTCTCCAGCACGTGCCGCACGTAGTTGTCGTAGTCGGGAATGCCGCAGCACAGCCGTGCGGTCTGCACCAGGCGCCGCCACAGTCGGCGGTGCGCCTGGTATTGCCCGACGGGAACCAGTTCAGTACTCATCACAGGTCCGCCATCTGGTGCGGCTGCAGCGCCACGTAGGGGGTTTCCTTGTCGGTACGCACCGGCGAACGGCGCGCCTGCACGATCGTCTTGATCGCGTAGACCAGGATGGAGAACACCACGAACAGGAACAGCACGGTCAGGCCGGTGTTGACGTAGGCGTTGACCACGATCTGATTCATCTGCCCGACGGTCTTGGCCGGCGCGGTGATGGTGCCGGTGGCGATCGCATCCTGGAATTTGTGCGCCTGGGCGAGGAAGCCCTGGGCCGGGTTGCTGTCGAAGATCTTGATCAACCCGGCGTAGGTGGTGCAGATCAGCAGCCATACCGCCGGCACGGCCGTGACCCAGGCGAAGCGGTCGCGCTTCATCTTGAACAGCACCACCGTGCCCAGCATCAACGCGATCCCCGCCAGCATCTGGTTGGAGATGCCGAACAGCGGCCACAAGGTCTGGATGCCGCCGAACGGATCGACCACGCCGGTGTAGAGCAGGTAGCCCCACAACGCCACACAGCCGCCCGTGGCGATGATGTTGGCCGTCCAGGACTCGGTCTTCTTCAGCGCGGGGATGAAGTTGCCCAGCAGGTCCTGCAGCATGAAGCGGCCCGCGCGCGTACCGGCATCCACTGCGGTGAGGATGAACAGCGCCTCGAACAGGATCGCGAAGTGGTACCAGAACGCCATCATCGCGTTGCTGCCGCTGGGGATGGCTTCATGCAGGATCTGCGCGATGCCTACCGCCAGGGTCGGCGCGCCACCGGCGCGGTGCAGGATGGTCGGTTCGCCGATGGCCGCTGCGGTGGCCTGCAGCTGCTCGGGCGTGATCGTGAAGCCCCAAGTGTTGGTGATGTAGTGCGCGGCCGATACCGCATCGGCACCGATGACCGCGGCCGGGCTGTTCATCGCGAAGTAGATGCCCGGATCGATGATCGAGGCCGCCACCAGCGCCATCACCGCCACGAACGATTCCATCAGCATGCCGCCGTAGCCGATGTAGCGCATGTGGCGTTCATTGGCGAGCAGCTTGGGCGTGGTGCCCGAGGCAATCAGCGCATGGAAGCCGGAGACCGCGCCGCAGGCGATGGTGATGAACAGGAACGGGAACATGCCGCCCTTCCAGACCGGGCCGTCGCCGCTGGCCGCGAACTGGGTCAGCGCCGGCATCTTCAGTTCGGGCATGACGATCAGGATGCCGATCGCCAGCGCCACGATGGTGCCGATCTTCAGGAAGGTGGACAGGTAGTCGCGCGGGGCCAGCAGCAGCCACACCGGCAGCACCGAGGCGACGAAGCCGTAGCCGATCAGCATCCAGGTGATCTGGATGCCGGTGAAGGTGAAGGCAGGGCCCCACACCGGATCGGCCGCGACCTTGCCGCCGTACCAGATCGCCAGCAGCAGCAGGATCAGGCCGACGATGGAAATCTCCCCGATCTTGCCCGGGCGGATGTAGCGCATGTAGATGCCCATCAGGATCGCGATGGGCATCGTGGCAATCACCGTGAACATGCCCCAGGGGCTTTCCGCCAGCGCCTTGACCACCACCATCGCCAGCACCGCCAGGATGATGATCATGATCAGGAACGCGCCGAACAGGGCGATGGTGCCGGGCACCTGGCCCATTTCCTCACGCACCAAGTCGCCCAGTGAACGGCCGTTGCGGCGGCTGGACAGGAACAGGATCATGAAATCCTGCACGGCGCCGGCAAGGACCACGCCGACCACCAGCCACAGCAGGCCGGGCAGGTAGCCCATCTGCGCGGCCAGCACCGGACCGACCAGGGGGCCGGCGCCGGCGATGGCGGCGAAATGGTGGCCGAACAGCACGTGCTTGTTGGTCGGGACGTAGTCCAGGCCATCGTTGTTGATCACCGCCGGTGTGGCCCGGGTCGGGTCGAGCTGCATCACCTTGTCGGCGATGAACAGGCTGTAGAAGCGATACGCGATGAGATAGATGGAGACCGCGGCGACCACGATCCACAAGGCATTGATGTGTTCGCCCCGGCGCAGCGCGACGGTGCCAAGACAGAATGCGCCGAGCAGCGCGAGCGCTGCCCAGCCCAGCTTGGAAAAACCTTTCATGAGTGTGCGTCTCCCTGGAGAACAGCGTAAGAGTCCGCCCTGGCACCGACAGGGTCAATGCGAAGACGGGGGCGTACCGCTAGTACTTTGGTCGTAGGTCGCAACGCGGGCGGCGTGGGGATGCGGACAGCGGGAGCGGTCATGCACGCGGCCTGCACGGCGGGCGCACGCCACCACTGGAACAATCGGTTGCGGGCGTGGCGGTTGGCGGCAGCAGGCGCGGCGCCCATGTTGTAGCCCGTACCCACCCGTCGGAGTCGACATGAGCAGCCCCAACCCCGTGCGCGTGCTGCGCACCATCCGTGGCATGGCCACCTCCGATGGTGCCGGCGTGCGCCTGACGCGCGTGATCGGCGGGCCGTCGCTGCCCGACCTGGATCCGTTCCTGCTGCTGGATGAATTCGGCACCGATCGTGCCGAGGACTACATCGCCGGCTTTCCCAGCCACCCGCACCGTGGCTTCGAGACGGTGACCTACATGCTCGACGGGCGCATGCGGCACAAGGACAACCACGGCAACGAGGGCCTGCTGACCCCGGGCAGCGTGCAGTGGATGACGGCCGGGCGTGGCCTGGTGCACTCGGAAATGCCCGAGCAGGAGTCCGGGCAGATGCGTGGCTTCCAGCTGTGGGTGAACCTGCCGGCGCGCGACAAGATGACCGATCCCAAGTACCAGGAGTTCGCCCCCGAGCGCATTCCCGTGGCGCAACCGGCCAACGGCGTGCAGGTGAAGGTGATCGCCGGGCAGGTCGATGACGTGACCGGACCGATCGTCCAGCCGGCCACCGATCCGGTGTATCTGGATGTCGCCCTTGCCGCCGGTGCCGGGTGGTCGTACGACCTGCCGGACGGGCACAGCGCGTTCGCGTACGTCTTCGAGGGCGGGCTGACGGTCGGACAGGGCGAGGACGCTCGGCCGGTGGCACGCCAGGAGCTGGCGGTGCTCGGCGGCGGCGAGCGCCTGGATCTGCAGGCCGGTGCCGACGGCGCGCGGCTGATCCTGGTGGCGGGCCGCCCGCTGCGCGAGCCGGTGATGCGCCACGGACCGTTCGTGATGAACACCCGCCAGGAACTGATGCAGGCCTTCGTGGACTTCCAGGAAGGCCGCTTCTGAGGCGCTGAGGCCGGGTGGAGGGCGGTAGTGCCGGGCGGTGCCCGGCGACGGCTGCACCGTCAGCGCCCTGCTGCCACCGCTGTCGGATTCAGATTCATGCTCTGGGTGAGGGACTGCAGCGTGCCCAGTTCCTGGCTGCTGTCGGCATACAGCGCGATCTGCGCGTAGCGGTTCTTGTCGTACTTCACCACCGCCACGCGGCGGGTTTCGTAGCCCGGCGGTTTCTGGCCGCCCAGGTCGGGCTGGTACCAGTACATCGATTCGCCGGCGAAACCGCCTTTTTCCTGGCGCAGCGTGCGGGTCAGCGTAAGCGAGGGGTCGCGCGCGCTGAGGATCAGGCTCAGCACCTCGCGTCCATCGGCGGTGCTGGCCTTGCACAGCATGAAATCGGACTGTGCCTGCTGCTGCCACTGCAGGCCGCTGCCGGCAGGCAGCGAAGGACACTCGGACGGCGATTGCGCCCACGCCACGGCGGCGGACGACAACAGGCTCAGGCATACAGCGGCGCGCAGGACGTTCATGCTTTCCCCCAGGGTCGGAATGGCCGTGTCCGCGTCGGGCGGGCGCAATCCGGTGGCCGCAGAAACCCAGGCCGATGGCTGCGCATATCCCCATGCGCGTCCCGGAGGCGCCAGCCGTCAGGTGACGGACTGGTGATTCCGACGGTAGCGGAATGTGATTCGATCTACAAATATCAGTTTCAGATGTATATGAATGTGCGGCGCATCGCGCCGCCGCGGGCAGGCCGCGCGGGCCTGCCCTTGTCGGAATCAGCGTGGCTCCGCGCCGATCCACTTGTAGGCCACGCCGCCGATCAACCCGCCCAGCACCGGCGCCAGCCAGAACAGCCACAGCTGGCCCAGTGCGCCGCTGCCGGCGAAGAAGGCCACCGCAGTGGAACGTGCCGGATTCACCGATGTGTTGGTGACCGGAATGCTGATCAGGTGGATCAGGGTGAGTGCCAGGCCGATCGCGATCGGGGCGAACCCGGCCGGTGCCCGGCCGTGCGTGGCGCCCATGATCACGATCAGGAACACCGCGGTCAGCACCACCTCGCACAGGAAGGCGGCAGCCACGCTGTACCCGCCAGGCGACAGGGCGCCGTACCCGTTGCTGGCGAATGCGCCGGCCTGGCTGCCATCGATGGCGAACCCGGGCGCGCCCGAGGCGATCTGCAGCAGGATGAAGCCGGCCAGCAGGCCGCCGAGCACCTGGGCGACGATGTAGGGCACCAGGTCGCGCGCCGGAAAGCGGCCGCCGGCCCAGAGGCCGATGCTGACGGCTGGGTTGAAGTGCGCGCCGGACACATGGCCGAATGCATAGGCGCCGGTCAGTACGGTCAGGCCGAAGGCCAGCGCCACGCCGAGAAACCCGATGCCGAGGGGATTGCCGTCACCGCCGAATTTGGCCGCCAGTACCGCACTGCCACAGCCGCCCAGCACCAACCAGAACGTGCCGAGGAACTCGGCCGCAAGTCGCTTGCCCATGCTCATCGATGTCTCCATGCGGTCTGCCCGGGATGGGCAGGCAGACCGTAGCTGAATCGATGTTCATCGGTGTGAGCGCGGCGTCAACGCGCCGACGAACGGCGCCCGGTCAGCCCTGCGGAAGCGGGATGAACTCTTTGTCGTCGCCGGGAATGGTGCCGAAGGCGCCCGATTCCCAGTCGTGCTTGGCCTTTTCCAGGCGCTCCTTGGAACTGGAGACGAAGTTCCACCACAGGTGGCGCGGGCCATCCAGCGGTTCGCCGCCCATCAGCATCGCCTTGACCGGCGTCTTGGCGCGCAGGCGGCCGCGTGCACCGGGCGCGGGCAGGATCAGGTGCTGGGCCGGCACATCGACGCCGTCCAGCTGGGCCTGCCCTTCGAGGATGTACAGCGAGCGCTCGACGTGGCCGGTGTCCAGATCGATCTCGCCGTCCGGGTCGAGGTCGATGGCCACGTTGAGGGTGTCGCTGAACACCTTCACCGGCGACTCCTCGCCGTACGCACGCCCGGCGATCACGCGCAGCCAGGCGCCGTTGCGGCGCTGCTGGGGCAGGGTGGCCGCAGCATGGTGATGGAACGCCGGGTCGGTTTCCTCGAAGCTCCTGGGCAGCGCGATCCAGGTCTGCATGCCGTGCAGCGGGTGGTCGTGTTCGCGCTCCACCGGCGGCGTGCGCTCGGAGTGGGCGATGCCGCGACCGGCGGTCATCCAGTTGACGTCACCGGGGCGGATCACCTGGTCCGAACCGAGCGTGTCGCGGTGGCCGATGGCGCCGGACCACAGGAAGGTGACGGTGGCCAGGCCGATATGCGGATGCGGGCGCACGTCGATGCCGGTACCGGCGCCCATGACGGCGGGCCCCATCTGGTCGACGAAGACGAACGGGCCGACGCTGCGCGCCTGGATGCTGGGCACGGCGCGGCGTACTTCGAGGCCACCGATGTCATGGACACGCGGGGCGATGATGGTCGTCATGCGGGCTTTCTCGCTGGCGGGGACAGGCGGAAAGGATGGCACGCGGCCAGGGCCGCTGCATGGCCCGTTCGGGTAACAGGTTGTTTCGTTTGCGATTGCACAAAAAAACGCCACCTTTCGGTGGCGTTCTGTGTCGAACGATCGGTGCTTAAATCACCGGCTCGCGCAGCACGGCGTCGTCCCAGCCCGGGCGCGGTGCGAAGCGGTCGCCATAGCGCTGCTGCAGCGCCTTCAGGCGTTCCACCAGCACGTCGGCGCCGGTGGCGCGGATGTACTGGATCGGGCCGCCGCGGAACGGGGCAAACCCGGTGCCGAAGATCACGCCCGCATCGAGCAGGTCCGCGTCTGCCACCACGCCTTCATGCAGGCAGGCGACCGCTTCGTTGAGCAGCGGCAGGATCAGGCGGTCTTCGAGGTCGGCGGGCACCGCGTAGCCCGCCGGCACGTCCGGCTTCTGCGCGCGGCCGTTCTCCCACTTGTACAGGCCCTGGCCATCCTTCTTGCCGCGCTTGCCCTGTTCAACGGTTTCCAGCGCGGCCGGAATCTGCAGGCCCAGGAACGGTGCCAGCTCCTTGCCCACGCCGGCAGCCACGTCCAGGCCGACGGTGTCGAGCAGTTCGATCGGCCCCATCGGCATGCCGAACTTCACCGCGGCCTTGTCCAGCACCGGCCCCGGCACGCCTTCGGCGTAGGCGGTGGCCGCTTCGAGCATGTACGGGAACAGCACGCGGTTGACCAGGAAGCCGGGCGTGCCGGCCACCGGCACCGGGAACTTGCCCAGCGCCTTGCAGAACGCCGCCAGCCGGCGCTCGGTTTCCGGGGCCATGCCGTCGTGGTGGATGATCTCCACCAGCGGCATCTGCGCCACCGGGTTGAAGTAGTGCAGGCCGGCGAACTGGGCCGGGCGCTGGATGTGGTCGCGCAGTTCCACCAGCGGAATGGAGGAGGTGTTGGTGGTGAGCAGGGCGTCGGCCTTCATCCGCGGTTCCAGCGTCTGGTACAGCGCACGCTTGGCCTCCGGATTCTCGATGATCGCCTCGATCACCAGGTCCGCCTGTGCCACGCCATCGCCGGCCAGGTCGGCCTTGAGCCGCGCGGCCACGGCCGGGCGCTTGCTCTCGTCCCGGACCTTCTTGGCGAACAGCGCCTGCGCGCGTTCCATCGCCGGGTCGATGAAGCGCTGCTCGCGATCCTGCAGGGTCACGTTGAAGCCCTTGTAGGCCGACCACGCAGCGATGTCGCCGCCCATCACGCCGGCACCGACCACGTGCACGTGGGTGATGCCGTGATCCTTGCCGCCCAGCGCCTTCAACCGCTCGGTCAGGAAGAAGATGCGGATCAGGTTGCGTGCGGTCGGGGTGCTGGCCAGCTTGACCACGGCGCGGCGTTCGGCATCCAAGCGGGTCTGGATGGGGCTGCCGCCGGTCCGCGCCCAGGTGTTGATCAGCGCATACGGCGCCGGGTAATGCTCCTTGCGGGCCTTGCGCGCGACCTGCTTGGCCATCTGCGGCGCGAGCAGTCTGCGCGCCAGCCAGGTGTTGGTCGCCCAGGCGGTGGCGCGCTGCTTGAACGGGCGGGTGGTGCCGGTCAGCGCCAGCGCCACGGCGGTATCGAGCAGCACGGCCGGTGCCACCACCTTGTCCACCAGGCCGATGCCGCGCGCGGCCGAGGCCGACAGGTTGCGGCCGGTCAGCATCATGTCCATCGCCGCCGGCGCGCCCACCAGCTGCGGCAGGCGGGCGCTGCCACCCCAGCCCGGGAAGATGCCGAGTTGGGTTTCCGGCAGGCCGATCCGGGTGGACGGGTCGTTGGAGGCCACCCGGTAGCGGCAGGCCAGCGCCAGCTCGGTGCCGCCGCCCAGGCAGTGGCCGTGGATCGCCGCCACGGTCGGGCAGGGCAGCTCGGCCAGCTTCTGGTACGTACTCTGGCCGCGGCGGATGGCGTCATTGACGGTGCCGCGGCGGTCGAACTCCTGGAACTCCTTCAGGTCCGCGCCGGCGATGAACCCGGCCGCCTTGATCGACTGGATCACCACCGCCTTGGGCGGGTCGATGGCGATGCGCTCGATCAGGTCGCCCAGTTCCAGCAGCACGTCCTGCGACATCGCGTTGACGCTGCTGTCCTGGCGGTCGAGGCTGAGCACCACGACACCATCGTCACGGATCTGCGGGTGCCAATGTGAGAAGCGGAGCCCATCGAAGCCTGAGAGCATGGGGACGTTCCATCCGGTTGTGTATGGAGAAGGGGGCTATGATCCAGAGGTTGTTTCCTCCCCGTCAAATCCCTATAGCTGGGGGAGAACGACCGCCGGTTCACTGCCTGGATCGGAAACCTTAACGGAACGGTGGTTAAAAGCTGGTGCGGCGTCGTCGATCGGTCGCTGAACTTTTCCCGGGATTGGCAGTCTCATTGCCCGACGTCGGTTGGGCTGACAGGAGTGCGGCCCCCAATGGCCGAGGTTGAAACACCACAGGAGCTGGACCTGGAACTGGTCCGGCGTGTGCAGCGCGGCGAGAGTGCGGCGTTCGATGTCCTGGTGCGCAAGTACCAGCACCGGATCGTCGCCCTGATCGGGCGCTACATCGCCGACTGGAGTGAATGTCAGGACGTGGCCCAGGACACTTTCGTCCGCGCGTATCGCGCGATCGGCAGTTTCCGTGGCGACGCCCAGTTCTATACCTGGTTGCACCGGATCGCCGTGAACACTGCCAAGAACCATCTCGCCGCCCACAACCGCCGCCCGCCCACCGATGACATCGACATCGGGGACGCCGAGCAGTACGACAGCGGCACCCGCCTGCGCGACACCGACACGCCCGAGCGCGAACTGATGCGCCAGGAGCTGGAACAGACGGTGATGAAGGCGGTGGCGGCATTGCCGGAGGAACTGCGTTCGGCCATCACCCTGCGCGAGGTGGATGGCATGAGTTACGAGGAAATCGCGCAGAAGATGGGGTGCCCGATCGGCACCGTGCGGTCGCGGATTTTCCGTGCCCGTGAGGCCATCGACACTGAACTTCGGCCGTTGCTGGATATCGGCAGCGCCACCCGCGAGAAGAGCCGCGTATGACCCCCAAGATGCCTACCCCTGGAAATGCCGGCACCGCGCCGGACAAGCTGGATGCCCACAACCGCCAGCAGCTGTCGGCGCTGATCGACGGCGAGCTGTCGGCCGACGAGGCGCGCTTCATGCTGCGCCGGCTGGAGCACGACGAGGCGCTGTCCGGGTGCCATGAACGCTGGCAGATGCTCGGTGATGTGCTGCGCGGTCAGGCCTGTGCGCCCGCGCCGCAGGCCTTCGCCGACCGCATCCGCGTGGCGGTGGCCGCCGAGCCGCGGCCGCAGCTGCAGCCGGCGGCCGCGCCGGCCACGGTGCGTCGCGGCGGCTGGCGTTGGTGGGGCGGCGGTGCCGCCCTGGCCGCCTCGGTGGCGGCGGTGGCCATGTTCATGACCCGCGAGCAGCTGCCCAGCGAGACGCCGCTGCCCGCGCAGACCACGGTGATCGCCAGCCAGGCCGAACTGCCGCCGGCACCACCCGCCACCACGGCCGCCTCGGTCGATGCGGCCCTGGTCGTGGGAGCGTGGCCCAACGACACAGGGCCAGGGGACCACAACCCAAAAAAAAAG